>DAMDNS010000349.1:0-3665 GCA_032083605.1 Ureibacillus sp. | reverse complement strand
GTTCAACAGCAGCAGCAACAAGATGACGTATTAGAAATTCCAACATTCCTACGCAACCGCCGTAATCGATAATACGCGTTCGTAAGATACAATTCGACATATAAAGAAGCCATCTCATTAAAGTTGAGATGGCTTCTTTTTTATGTGAAAAATGGTGTTAAATCCAGGAAATGAAGCACTGTTTGAGCTCAATTTCAGATCGAGCCATTCCAATAAGGTATAAAATTTGTTTATAGCCGGATGCTGCGGTAAATGTAAGCGGAACGGTCAAATAGAGGCGTTTTTAATTAGCTTGAGCTGCTTGTATACTTAAACCCTCACCCGCAAAGCAGCAGATAGAATCTTTAATAGTATTAAACCAATTCACTTTAGCAACATCATGAATCTTTAAAGCGCCTTAGTAATCACGTTAATTATCTTCTTGCTTTTCATCTCAATTCTTCCCCCTAAGCTAAAAACCGCTACAAATCGTGTCAAAAAACTTCGTATTTTAAAAAATATTGTCAAAAAGAAAATTCATATTTGTACGACCGTTTGACATTTTCTGAAGAGACCGGGTGGTACTCTATTAACAGGAGGACGCTGAAATGATTGGAGAATTACTCGTACTATACAATACGTTATTCAACTATTTTTTATTAAAGTTTACACAAGAAATAACGGGATTGTATGTAAAAAGGAGTAGGTTGCTACTTAGTGCGTTTTGTAGTGGACTGATTGCAAGCATTTTCTATCAAACAGTAATTGGAGCCATACTAAGTTTTATAGTTTTAATTGGACTAGCATTTTCTTTTAGACTCCAGTCGTTGCTAAAGCAAGGCACTGTACTTTTTTTAACAACCTTCTTTCTAGGTGGCATATTAACAAGCTTACTGCCCTTTTTATTAAATCAATCCGATGTCACCTTTTTTATTCTTTGTACAGCCATTGCCTTTTTAGGCTTAACAGCGATCCATTCCAAGTGGAGAAGTATGATGCAAGCAAGGATTCAACATTCATTTGTCGTAGATTGTGACCTCGAATTATTTAAAAAGACATATAGTTTGAAAGGATTTATTGATACTGGAAATGAATGCACAGAACCCATGAGTGGGAAGCCCGTTCATTTTCTTTCATATTCCGCTGTTTCAAAGGAACTACCGGAGGATTTCCATAAAGCGCTGCTCGAATGGGATGAAAAAAATCCTTATCAACTAAAGATGTTTCCTGCGTATGTTTATCCCAAGGTTAGAGTATTGACGCTATCGACTGTCCAACAAGAACGATCCACTGTGCTTGCCTTCCGATTTGATAAGCTAAAACTGAGTGGAACAACTACGAAAGAGATCTTTGAACAGTATATTGTTTTCACTAAACAAGATGCGAGGTACCCACAAGACGCACAAATGATTCTTCACGTTCTGGCCCTATAGACTACTTTTGCTTTCTGGCATTGTAGTACCCAGCTTAATTGTTTTATCGCTTCAAGCTGAGAACCAACATTTGGACAAGGATATCTGAGGCGTATTCATCGCACCTAAAAATTAGTGGGCAAGCTTTCCGCTAATCTGAAGGGTCACTTTTATTCCACACTTAACGGGAAGTAATAACCCTCACCTTTAAATATGAAGTGAACACAGAAGATAGGTGGTGGATTAACTTCCCGTAAAGGTCCGATTGGTTCAACTAACCAACAGCGGGAAATATCCCTACTGTTGGAAGTTTCACTTATCAAATTTACGCATAAAGGGGGAAAATGATTGTTTAACAAAATAATTGACCTATTTAGAAAAATTTGGAGTAAGTTTCGTCTTAAAGGAACGTACTATATAGGAGGGCATGATTCATTGCCAGTACCATTAACTAGAGAAGAAGAGATGACAGTTATTGAAGCCTTTATGAATGGTGATTTGAGAGCAAGAGACACACTAATTGAGAGAAATCTTCGTCTTGTTGTCTATATCGCAAGACGTTTTGATAACACAGGTACACCTATTGAAGATTTAATCAGCATTGGATCGATTGGTTTAATTAAAGCGATCGAGACATTTAATACAGAAAAGAATATTAAACTGGCGACTTATGCTTCTAGATGTATTGAAAATGAAATTTTAATGCATTTACGAAAGACAAGCCGCATGAAAGGCGAAGTTTCTCTAGACGAGCCTTTAAATTCAGATCCAGATGGAAATGAACTGCTCCTTTCTGACATCCTTGGAACAGAAGAGCAAATTATCATGAATGACGTCGAGAAGAAAATCGAACGTCAGCATATGTTCCAAGCGATTAACGGTTTAAGTGAACGAGAGCGCTATATTATGGAATGCCGTTTCGGCTTAAATGGTAAGCAGGAAATGACGCAAAAAGAAGTAGCTGATCATTTAGGGATATCTCAATCCTATATTTCACGTTTAGAGAAGAAAATAATTTTAGATTTGCGTGAACATTTAAATCAGCCAATTTCTTAATATGTAAAATCAATGATTACTTTGAAGCGGAGCTAAGGAGCAGCTCCGCTTTTTGGTTGTCCAGCTGCGAACGCCAGCTCCTCGTTCAACTCTGGTGCTGCCTAAAAGGGCAAAGAGCGCCCTTTTGTCAGCCCCTTTTAGTTGCATTCGGAGCTAAACAGGCGTTCTCCGCTTTTTTGACGATTGGATGAAATTGGTCATAAATTTCGTGCATATTCTTTTTTATTCCGGACAAACTTAAAAAACAGTTCAGAGATATATGTGAAGCTTTCTTCAAGATTCTTGCTGAAAGTTGAAACCACTTTTAGTGGATTTCACAGCATGGCACACTCGCTTGTGCCCAATGACTGTGCACATAGAAATTCAAGCATTACTGACTGTTTATTCCTTTGGATTTCACATCAGGTAATGCGGGGAAAAAAAAGACAGTTCGGAGGAAAAGAAGATGGTTCGTACTAAAGTAGAACTTTGTGGTGTAGATACTGCTTCTTTGCCAGTGCTAAAACATGAAGAGATGAGAGCGCTGTTCGTTCGCTTACAAGCAGGAGAAGAATGGGTAAGAGATGAACTGGTAATTTGTAATTTAAGGCTTGTGTTAAGTATTGTGGGAAGATTTTCCTATCGTGGCGAACAAGCAGACGACCTATTTCAAGTAGGTTGTATCGGTTTATTAAAAGCTATTGATCACTTTGACCTTAAGCATAATGTTCGATTTTCAACATATGCTGTACCAATGATCATTGGTGAAATTAGAAGACACCTGCGTGATCACCATGCGTTGCGTGTTTCTAGATCTTTAAGAGATATTGCATACAAAGCAATGCAAGCAAAGGAAAAGTTTATTTCCGAAAATCTGCATGAGCCGACAATTGAACAATTGGCTGAAGCAATTGAAATGAAAAAGGAAGATGTCTTGTATGCATTGGATGCCATACAGGATCCCCTATCATTGCAGGAGCCGATTTATTCAGATGGCGGTGATGCCGTTTATATTATGGATCAATTAAGAGACGATGATGTATCAGAGGAGCAATGGGTTGCCTATGTTAGTGTGAAAGAAAGTATGCAAAAACTAGATGAAAGACAACAAATGATTCTCTCTAAACGATTCTATTACGGCGAAACACAAACTGAAATTGCAAAATCACTCGGTATTTCTCAAGCGCAGATTTCTCGCTTAGAAAAGAATGCAATTGAGACAATGCAAAAAGACTATAA
>DAMDNS010000348.1:0-3668 GCA_032083605.1 Ureibacillus sp. | reverse complement strand
TACAAAGCGAAGAAAAACTACCGTCGTAAGCAAGGTCATCGTCAACCTTACACAAAATTAGTTGTTGAAGCAATCAACGCTTAAGAGTCGAGGTGAATGAAATGATTACTGTTACAATTCATCACGATGAAAATAGACACGTTTCTGCATTCGAATTTTCAGGTCATGCTGAGTATGATCAAACAGGTAAAGATTTAGTATGTGCAGGTGCATCTACAATTGCCATTGGTACTGTAAATGCAATCTATGCATTATTGCAAATTGAGCCTAAAATCGACCAGGCAACAGAAGGTGGAGGCTATCTTCGTGTAGATCTTCCTACTGGTCTTGACATGGAAGTCGATGCAAAATTACAACTTATTGTCCAAGTTATGACTGCTCAAGTTTACTCGATGGTTCAAACTTATGGACAATATATTAAAATCAACTACAACCAAGTAGCCTAGTAGGAGGTGGAACGAAATGAAATTATTACTTTCTTTAGACCTTCAATTTTTCGCTTCGAAAAAAGGGGTAGGTTCTACAAAGAACGGACGTGACTCTGAGTCAAAACGTCTTGGTGCTAAACGTGCTGATGGTCAATTCGTATCAGGTGGTTCAATTCTTTACCGTCAACGCGGTACAAAAATTTACCCAGGTACAAACGTAGGCCGTGGTGGAGATGACACACTTTACGCAAAAGTGGATGGTGTTGTTAAATTCGAACGTTTAGGTCGCGATAAGAAAAAAGTTAGTGTATACCCTGTAGCTCAAGAAGCTTAATCGTATATATTATAATAGAAAAACACAACTCGACCCAAATAGGTAGAGTTGATGTCTTTTCTTATTCGGATAAAAAATTTATACTTTTCTATCCGCCAAAAAGGACTGCTAGCCAGCAGTCCTTTTTCATGTATTTGAGAAGATATACTGCTATAATAACGAAAAAGTAATAAGCGGCAATTTATTTATTATATGGATAACTGAAATTTTCTTATAGTATTACTACACACTTTAAGGCAAAGAAAGGCGAAAAATAGAAAAACTTGTTATACTAATAAAGATATTGGTAGAATTTTTTCTATTTCGTTTGGAGGTTTAATATGAATACTTCAACACTTTCGATAAATGATGTTTTAAGACTTGCTAATCATGATTATATGAATCACATTCAAATCATTAAAATGAACTTAGATCTAGGTAGGGTCGAGGAAGCCAAATCGATTATTGAAAAATTATCAGAGCAAAGTAAAATCCTTTCAAATATCAATAAATTAAAATTACCTAAAACGGTGGAATGGCTGCAAACGATTCAATGGAAATATCCTGCATTTGATATTTCTATAAAAAGTAATGTAACAGTTCCAATTGATATGAAAAAAGATGAGCAAATTGTAGAATACTTAGAAAAGACAGTTATTCATGTGTATGATAATCTAGATCCTTTTACTGAACAGCAGCTAGATATCTCAATTGAATCAAATGAGAAACACTTCACTTTACTTTTTGACTTGAAAGGAAAGTGGGAAGGGCATTTATTCGATCATGAAGAGAATAACAATTTAAAGGTTCAAACATATGAGCAAACTAGTAATGTGTGGAAGTATGCTTTGAGCATAGAACAGGAGTGAATGAAATGTTTGTCGATCACGTCAAGATTTATGTGAAAGCTGGAGACGGTGGAGATGGTATGGTTGCCTTTCGCCGAGAAAAATATGTCCCAAATGGTGGACCAGCTGGTGGAGATGGAGGAAATGGAGGAAATGTCGTTTTCCTAGTAGAAGAAGGACTACGAACTCTAATGGATTTCCGTTATCAACGCCACTTTAAAGCAGACCGTGGTGAACACGGGATGAGTAAAGGGATGCACGGGAGAAACTCAGGTGACCTAATTGTAAAAGTTCCACCTGGTACAGTAGTGATGAATGAAGAAACTGGTGCGGTTATTGCCGATTTAGTAGAGCATGGCCAAACAGCTGTAATCGCGCGAGGCGGACGCGGCGGACGCGGGAATAGCCGATTTGCTACACCAGCAAACCCAGCTCCGGAGCTTGCAGAAAAAGGGGAGCCAGGACAAGAATTAAATGTTATATTAGAGTTGAAAGTGTTAGCAGATGTAGGTTTAGTCGGCTTCCCAAGCGTTGGTAAATCAACATTGCTTTCTGTTGTGTCAGCAGCAAAACCGAAAATCGGTGCGTATCACTTCACTACGATTGTTCCTAACCTTGGAATGGTTGAAACAGAAGACGGACGAAGCTTTGCCATTGCAGATTTACCTGGTCTGATTGAAGGAGCCCATCAAGGCGTCGGTCTGGGTATGCAATTCCTTCGACACATCGAAAGAACGAGAGTAATCGTTCATGTTATCGATATGTCCGGGATGGAAGGCCGTGATCCATATGAGGACTACTTAACGATCAACGAAGAGCTTAAACAATACAATTTACGTCTTACAGAAAGACCACAGATTGTTGTTGCCAATAAAATGGACATGCCGGATGCAGAAGAAAACTTACAAGCATTTAAAGAAAAAGTTGGAGATTCTGTTAAAGTATATCCTGTATCGGCTGTTTCAAGACAAGGTCTAAAGCCGGTACTATTTGAAATTGCCGACTTATTAGAAGTAACACCTCATTTTGAATTACATGAAGTGGTTGCAGAAGACAGTGATGCAACTGTACTATATAAGCATGAGAAAAAAGGCGACGATTTCGAAATTACGCGTGATGATGACGGAGCATACGTATTGTCTGGCTACTCGATTGAACGTCTATTCAAAATGACTGATTTCAGCCGTGAAGATGGAATTAGACGATTCGCAAGACAATTACGTGGAATGGGTGTCGATGATGCTTTACGTGAACGTGGAGCAAAAGACGGAGATATCGTCCGCTTAATGGAATTCGAATTTGAATTTATAGAATAACCTTTAATTTTTGGATTGTAGGAGATTTTGGGGGGAGAGTATGAAAAACGTTGCCAATCAACGGTATTACTTAGTTCGAGAAGATGTGCTAACAGATGCAATGCAGAAAACCTTGGAGGCCAAGCATTTATTGCAAAGTGGTGCAGTATCTTCAATCTGGGATGCGGTAAAAGAAGTGGATTTATCGCGGAGCGCATTTTATAAATATCGAGATGCCGTTTTTCCTTTTCACTCCATTGTACGTGAACGTATTCTGACGATTTTTATACAATTGCAAGATGAAAAAGGAACACTCGCAAGTCTTTTGGAAATCATTACTGTTGCACAATGTAATATTTTAACGATTCATCAAACAATTCCTATACAGGGAAGAGCGAATGTTACATTATCCTTGGACGTAACGAGTATGGTATACGAGCTGGACGAATTGATTCAACAATTAAAGAAATTGGAATTTGTTGAATCTGCTGAAGTAATTAGTTCAGGTGCACTTTAACCAATAAAAATAATGAAGAGAGCAAAGATGCATTTTGCTCTCTCTTTTTCAACATATAGAAGATTGAATAATGACGCTTATCAGATAATTTTGGGGGGCTACAAAGTGATAAATGAAGAACATACGCAAAAGATTGCATATTTGGGACCAGAGGCTTCCTTTACATATTTAGCAACTAAGAGTTTATTTCCAAATGAGGGGCTTATGCCATTTGCAACGATTCCTGAGTGTATTGAAGCTGTATCGGAGGGGAAAGTGGACTTAGCA
>DAMDNS010000347.1:0-3675 GCA_032083605.1 Ureibacillus sp. | reverse complement strand
GGCTTATGAAGACATTACTAACATCGCGGTGTATTAATCAACGGGGAGCAGGTCAGGATGACTGGAATCAATACAGCTTTCAAGAGTGTGCTGAAAAGCACTTAGTTTTGGTTAACAGGGAGCAGGTCAGCACCTTCAGAGATGTTGGGTGCGGTAGATTGGGCAATCTACGGTAATAGTTCAGCTATTAACTCTTGCTGGAAAATAAAAATTAAGTGATATTGTTGATTCTGGTGCGGGGATGACCTGCCTCACGGCCCGGCGTCTTGCCTGCTCACAGTAAATATCTGGAACCCATTCCAGATATTTACTGTCCAGCGCAGGGTAAGGTAATCATGGATGATCGCTTCGTGGTGTTGAAGTGAGGGCGGTAGCTTGAATTCATGACTCCCTCACCTTTCAGTAAATATATATTACGAAATAGATAAGCCACGCCATTTAATATTTAAGATCGCCCATAGTAGCATTTATCGGCAGCAAGCCACATATTGTTTTATGTATGCATACAGTTATTTGAACGGAGATAAAATGACAAACAAAAACCAGGAAGTGGTAATAAAAATAGATGATAGTAATGGGTATTTTGAAATAAACCCAGATGAACTAATACATCAAGATGCTTATGACTCCCTTAGAAAAAGTATTAAATCCACTCTCCTAACCATCAAGGATAGAGCTTTAAATAGTGATAAGAAAACATCCCCATCTAATAATTCAAGCTCTGCACCCGGAAGTGGGTTAGTATATTTCATTGATGGTTCCAGAGGGGCTGGTAAAACAACTTTTTTACGCACCCTTTATGAAAGCCTCTCTGACCAGTTAGCAAAACCTGATGAAAGCAACAATATAGTTAGAGTTGAAAAACTTGACTACATTGACCCAACTCGCCTTGAGAAATGTGAAAATTTGTTACTATATGTTTTGAGAGGCCTTAAAGTTATTATAGAAAATAGCCATACATCGGTTGATAATGAAATTTCAAAAGGGGAATTTCGTCAATACTTTAAAAAATTGGCTGGGGGATTAAGCCTTTTTCGTGATGACCACAACCAGCTTAACCACCTAGATCCTGAACTATTTTTTGACAGAGGGCTAACAAGAGCAGAAGATAGTCGTTCATTAAGAGCGTACTTTCATAAAGCTGTGGAATCTGCTTGTAAAATTTTAAATATAGATGCATTAATGTTGGCATTTGATGATGCAGACACTAACGCCCAACATGCTTTTCCGTTACTGGAATGCATAAGGAACTACTTAGATAGCCCACAACTTCTTGTTTTAGTCACAGGGGACATGGAATTATACTCCCTATTAGTTAGGGATGAATTTTCTAAAAGACTCCCAATCATTAAAGATGAAAGAAATCAAGGCAGAGAAATACAGCGGGCCAGAATGCTTGATCACTTAGAAGATCAATATGTTTTGAAGCTATTTCCATTATCACGACGTCAACATTTAAAAACCCTATATAAGATTCTGGATAAAGATTACGATAAAAATGACACTGCTAACTATAAGATGAGTTCTCCATACTGGCAAGACTTGCGAGATCCTTTTAAAGTCCTAGATGAAATAATCACTCGGGGAATGCGTATAGCTTCTCAGTCGGATATATATCTTTTTAGAACCCACCTACTAAAACAACCACTAAGATCTATACTGCAAGTATTACAGAACTGCATACCTCATCTTTCTAAATCAGACAGTCATATAAAAAATGAATGGAGTCGCTCACTATCTGATGCATTAAGATCCTCGCTAAGAGCAATGGCTCAAGGAAGTTTATATAAACAAGGCATAATGGTTGATGAATTAACTGCTAATTATCTCCCAACATTATCCAAGGCAGTTTTCGACATATGTTGTCAAGATGGAGATATAGACACAGCTGCCTATTTAAGACCACAAGCAAGCAATGATGATTTGAATAATTGTTACCTATCCCTAGCTGCAGAAGTTGCTGGGCAATGTGCTGAGTCTGCATCTGCATCATTAAAATATATGTTATCTGGCCCCGGCAATGTTACATTATGGGGCAAAGAAAAACGCCGTATGTCAGGTAGCATTGACCTCGAGTTACTCTACAAACAATTTAGCCAATATATGGCTGTGGGTAGAAATGAAGATGCTCTTGACTGGGCAAGACGTGCAACTGCAGTTTTAGCAGCAAGGCATCCTCACCAACCCAAATTCTCTGTAGTAGATTTTGGAATAATTGGCCTTAACAAGAGAGAACCTGATGAAGCAAGAGGTGCACGCGATAATTTCAACACAATATTTAATATACTAAATTCTTTAGATGGTCCTTACCCGACTATTGCATACAGTCTGTTAGATATTTCAAGCCAAAGCAGTCGTTGCTACTCTTCCATATATAATATACTTGGTTTGGTTGAACGTCTCTTTGAAGCTCAATCTGAGCAAGAGATTTTACGACGACTGAAGAGCACTTACCCGCAGCTTAGCATTAGCAGCCCAGACTGGGGTGGTAGTTTTGATTCATTACCTTTAGAGGAAACCTCACATACTTCATCAGAAGATGCTATTGAAGCTATCATGAGCTCAGAGTCCGAATCATCGTTAATTAAGGCTATATCTGCGTGGAAAAAAATGAATGAAAATTCATTTAACTTTTTTTCTCCTTCCTCGGTCTTACTTGGTAAAATATGGATACGAATATACTTTAGCCTTGAAAAGGCATCAGATACAAATCGCTCTGGCTCTGCAAGTTCAGGAAAAAACATTGAAGATATTATGGAAATAAATGCAGCATGTATAATAAATGCTTTTCTTATTGAAGAGGCTGACCATAATCTATTAGATTACACATCCTCACTTGACCGAACCAATCCTCAAACATCAGCAATTGATATATTTAAAAAGAAAAAAGACTTCTTTGAGAAAAACAAAGAAACTCTTCCTCTAACAACTTTGATATCGAGTTGCCCTATTATTCTCGGTCTTCTTAAAAAGGAATCTAGAGGAATTATCAAAGCGGCTTTATCACTCCATGACGACATAACTAACATACCTGATGCACAACTACCTTCCAAAGCATTTATAACTGGCCGATGGCGTAAAACAGAATCGGTAAAAACAACCAGCAGAACTACAAAGCCAATTGAAAAAACAAGAGTAAAAGACAGTGTTGGGGATTCAGGGGATGAAGGATGACTATTAAATCGTTATCAACTTCCGCGAAATTATCTTGCGATTTAATTTCAAGTTATCGTGTACTTAAGATAATTGAGAAAAATTCATTTGGTACCCCCTTAGATATGAACTCGATTGCAGAAGAGTTATACCTAACTCATCAACCATGGGCAGCCAGACAAGCAGATCATATTTTCAGCAGAGCTTTAGATGCTTTAAGCATATACCGAGAAGCAACAGATAGCTCCCCACTACAATCTGCTCTTCGTTTTATTGTCAAAGAATTCATAACATCCCGACATGGTCTGTTGAGAATTAAGATTCAAATGTTTGGGGTCTGGCAGCAGAGTTTATTAAGTCGGGTAAGTGGAATACCGTTTCAAGCAGCAGCATATCTTTGGCCTCAGAATGAATTTTATCTAAGAGAAATGGAGCTTCCCGATCAGATATCCGATATTTCAAGCAACGATAAGCTAAGTTCTTTACTTATGCCATTCGACCCGCTAGTTGAAGAATACTTCA
>DAMDNS010000346.1:0-3680 GCA_032083605.1 Ureibacillus sp. | reverse complement strand
GGATATTGAATTGGAATCATTGAAGTTCGAAGCAGAATCACAAGCTGACTTTGTATACGGCATGGATGCTGCGGACAATGGCGTTGGCTATATGACAGAAGAGCGTTGGGCAACATTAATTCAACAGTTGAATGATTTAAAGCTATTGGATGAAGTCTTTGATGCAAAAGATATCTTCACAAATGATTATTTACCAGAATAATAACTAGTGAGTGGGGGGGCGTACCGTTAGATAGCGGGCGCCTCTTTACATTTGCTGGGTTGTCGGGTAACCTTTTAGATAAAATAACTGAATTTATGGAATTTTTATATAATTTAACTAAAACATTTTGGGATATTTGGTATTTCTACCAATGAAGCGAAATGTTTATTTTCTTATACTGGAAAAAAGGATTTTACAATGGATTTATATTTTAAATAGTAGACTAGTAAGTTCTGATAATTAGTCGGGGTTTAAATAGACTGTGGGAGGGGTTCTATGCAAGATAATGCGTTTTTTGATCGTGCTTTAACTTTACCGGCAAAGGGGGAAGGAAAGTTAAGTGGGATGACTTTTGCAGTAAAGGATGTGTTCGCGGTTAAAGGGCACCGAAATAGTGCGGGAAATCCTGCTTGGCATGAAACTCATGAAGCGGCAGAGTCAACTTCGCCAGTAATTGAACGCTTGTTGGAAAATGGTGCGACATTAAAGGGAATGACCCATACGGATGAGCTTATGTATAGCTTGAATGGGGAAAATATCCATTATGGTACACCTCTTAACCCGATAAATCCTGGTTGTATTCCTGGGGGTTCTTCCAGTGGTTCCGCTTCTGCCGTAGCGAATGGCTTGGTGAGCTTTGCGATAGGAACAGATACGGGAGGCTCAGTTCGTGTTCCTTCATCTTATTGTGGATTGTTTGGAATCCGACCGACCCATGATGTGGTTTCTTTAGAGGGAGTGATCCCATTAGCGCCAAGCTTTGATACCGTGGGATGGATGGCAAAGGATATTGAAACACTTGAATTGGTCGGTGAAGTGCTGTTGCCGGGGCTGGAAACTACCGACTTTGATAAGTTTTACGTGGACGAAACAGCTTGGGGATTGGTAGAACAAGAGGATCGAGAAGTATTGAACGAGGCCATACCAAAAGCGTTAACGTCTCAGAGTGTTAGTTTAGATGCTGGTGGCTTAACAAAATGGCCGCCAATCTTTAAATATATTCAAGGGTTAGAAGCGTGGCAAGCGCATGGGGAATGGATTAAAGAAGAAAAACCTTCTTTTTCACCGGCAATAGGTGGCCGATTTGATGATGCGAGTAAATTGGACCGTTCAGGATATGAAGAGGCGAAGAAGCAACAAGCTAAAATAACTGAAATGCTAGGTCAATTATTAAAGGATAATGGTGTGTTGGCTATTCCGACAGCTGCCTCTGTTGCGCCAATCAAAAACGCCCCCGCTGAGTCGGTTGAAACAATCCGTGCCATGACAATGCAGTTAACCTGTATCGCCGGGCTATCAGGCTTACCGCAAGTGACCGTCCCGGTTTTTAGAGAAGATGGCATGTCCTTGGGGCTCTCCTTTATTGCTAATAAGTGTCAAGACCGCTCACTGCTCAAATTTGTACGTCGGTATTTTGGAGGGAACAGTCATGAATCTAGCTACGATTAACTATGAAAACAGAGAGAGACCGGTTTTGCTTTTAGAAAACGGAGCTGTTCTGATTGAAAATATAAATAACTATACAGGTGTGGAGCTTCCGCTATCTATGTTTGAATTGGTGGAGCAAAGCGCCGTGGATGAGCTGAAAAAAGTAATTTCGAGGCTTACGGAAACGGATTGGGCAGCATTGCCTCGTCTTACTATCCAAGAATTTCAATTTGTGGCTCCATACCGGAATCCTGAGCATATTTTCGGGGTCGGGATGAATTATGTGGAAAAAGCGATCGATTTAGAGGCGAAGCAAATTGAGGATGCGCCGGTGGTTTTTATGAAACCGACGTCGAGCTTAATCGGAATGAACGATTTTATTCATCTGCCGAAATTTTCGAAGGTTGTTACTGCTGAAGGCGAGCTTTGCTTAATTATCGGGAAAGTGTGTCATGAAGTAAGTCCGGAAGAAGCCATGACTTATGTAAGTGGATATACAACGTCTTTGGATCTTACTGGTAAAGACATTCATGCTCAAAATCCAAGGTTTGTTCAAATATCGAAGGTGTTTAAATCCTTCTTTAGCTTTGGGCCGCAAGTGAAGCTTTTGGATAGGGATGAAAAGCTATCAGAAATAATTGTGCAAAGTGTACAAAACGGGGAAGTGCGAGCAACAAATACGGTTAGCAATATGATGTACACTCCAGCATTCATCGTATCGTACATATCTCAATTCATCGCATTGCAGCCGGGAGATTTAATTATGACGGGGACTCCAGGTTCATTTGAATTACAAAACGGGGATCTCGCAGGCTGTCATATTACCAGTTTACTAAGTTTAGAAAATCGCGTTATTTAGGGGATTAAAAAGGGGGAAGGTTCATATGGTGAAGCAGTACAGAGCTACAGCGATGTCGACAAAGGGGATGGTAACCACACCACATTACTTGGCGTCCCAGGCTGCATTGTCAATATTACAAAAGGGCGGGAATGCGATAGAGGCTGCAATTGCCGCAGCTTCGACAATTGGTGTCGTATACCCACACATGAATGGCATTGGTGGGGACAACTTTTGGTTAATCTACAATGCGAAGTCAAAGGAATTAAAAGCGATTAATTCAAGTGGGCGTTCCAGTGAAAAAGCGACGATAGATTTTTATCGCTCGAATGGTTTCGAGAAAATTCCATCGCGCGGAGCACTTGCTGCTAACACGGTTCCCGGTGCAGTTGCAGGTTGGGGTGAGGCGTATGGCTACTCGCAGATTGAAATGGGTGGTACTTTACCATGGGCGAGCTTGCTAGATTCAGCGATTGGTTATGCGGAAGAAGGGTTCCCGGTTACGCCAAGCCAGGAGCATTGGACGACGGTGAATCTTGATGAAACAGATACCGAGTTCCGAGCACTGCAAAGATTTGAAGAATTTACTCGCGTCTTCTTAAAAGATGGCAAACCTTACAAAGCTGGGGAAGTTATGAAGCAGGAAGATTTGGCGCAAACATTAAAGGGAATTGCTGAAAATGGTGCCGACTATCTTTATAACAGTGAGTTAACTAGTAAAATTGTAGAAGACTTGCAAAAACACGGTGGTATACTAACTGTAGAAGATTTTAAACAGCATATAAGTGACTGGGTTGAGCCGATTTCGGTAAAATACCGTGATTACACCGCGTTCAACCTACCACCAAATACGCAGGGTATGGCATCATTATCCATTTTAAACATTTTAAATCATATAGACTTACAGCATATCAAAGAGGGATCTTCGATATATTATCACGTGCTTGTGGAAGCGATTAAGCATGCATTTGTTGACCGCGACCGCTATTTAACGGACCCTGCCTTTGTTGAAATTCCTTTGGATGAATTATTAAGCGAGGCACATGGCTTGGAGATTGCTGAGAAAATAAAAGAAAGTCACCTTGCTAAAGAATTGCAGCTCCTGGATGCGAAGGGGGATACGGTTTGGTTCGGTGTGGTGGATGAATACGGAAACGCGGTTTCATTCATTCAAAGCATTTATCATGAATTCGGTTCTGGTTTTATTCCAAA
>DAMDNS010000345.1:0-3692 GCA_032083605.1 Ureibacillus sp. | reverse complement strand
GCCTCACGCATTAACTCGGAATGGAATGGCCCACTTACTACTAGCGGGATTGCACGTTTTGCTCCTGCTTCTTTAGCCGCTATAGACGCCTTTTCTACGCCCTCTTTTGTACCGGAGATGACAATTTGTCCTGGGCAGTTTAGATTGGCCAGCTGTACCACACTTCCTTCTGAAGTGATTTGATCACATACCACTTTTAGACTTGCTGCATCTAACCCCAGAATCGCCGCCATGGCACCTTCACCTGCTGGAACAGCCTCATTCATGAATAAACCGCGCTTATGAACTGTCAGGACGGCATCTTCAAAGGAAAGAGCACCTGAAGTAACGAAGGCACTATACTCACCCAACGAATGCCCCGCAGTATAATCCGGCTTTACTCCAGCATCGATAAGTTTTTGCGCAATCATAACTCCCGTAGTCAATAATGCTGGCTGCGCATTGTAAGTAAGTGTTAGTTCCTCTGCAGGACCATTTAACATCAAGCTTGATAGCGGAAATTCCAGCACTTCATCGCACTTCTCATAAAATGCTTTACTTTCGTTGCTATTTTGTATGAATTCTTGCCCCATCCCAACTTGCTGCGAGCCTTGACCCGGAAAAATAAACGCTATCTTTGTCATATCAATTCCCCTTTTCTTACAACTTTCATCCCTTTATCCCCTTAAAATAAACGGATTATTGTTCCTTGCTTTGGTTTTGTGCAATGGTCTGCATAATTACATCGCTTACATTATGTTCAGCCATAATGGATGCTTGACGGATTGCACTATAGATTGCTCTTGCATTTGACGAGCCGTGCGCTTTAATGACCGGCGCTTTCAAGCCGAAAAGTGCAGCTCCGCCATGCTCTGAATAATCTAATTTGCCTTTTAGTTTTTTTAGCTCAGTTTTCATAAGTACTGCACCAATTTTGGTTTTAGCCGATGCCATAAATGCTTCTTTTAACATGGTCATCATCGCGCCTGCCGTACCTTCGATTGATTTTAAAATCATGTTGCCAGTGAAGCCATCTGTTACAACAACATCGGCAACATTATCTAATAGATCGCGGGACTCTACATTTCCAATGAAATTAATATTGGATTCTTTTAATAAAGTAAACGCTTGCTTTGTTAATTCATTCCCTTTTTTATCTTCTGTACCGATATTTAATAATCCTACTCGAGGATTGTCGATACCTCTAACTTTTTTTGCATAAATATAGCCCATTATGGCGTACTGTAGGAGATTCTCGGCTTTGGCATCCGCATTTGCCCCTAAATCCAGCATCAGGAACCCTTGTCCATCAATAGTAGGTAAAGTTGTCGCTAATGCCGGGCGGGCTACTCCTTCAATACGACCTACTTTAAATAAGCCTCCAGCCATTAAAGCGCCTGTGTTACCTGCCGATAAACACGCATCTGCACGACCTTCCGCTACTGCTTCCAGGATTTTCGTCATTGATGAATCTTTTTTACGGCGAACAGCACGTGCTGGGTCATCCTCTGCTTCAACAACTTCTTCACAATGGATCACTTCAAGACGGGCATGCTCTTTTAAAAAGGGCTGTAATTCTTGTTGCTTTCCATACAGCTGAATTTCGAGGTTGGGAAAGTCTTCCAACGCAAGCAAAACACCTTCAACGATTGCCTTTGGTGCATTGTCGCCACCCATTCCATCAATTGCTAACTTCATTATTGTCACCTGAACCTTTCGTGCGGTACATTTCAAATTCACCTTTAAACACTGTTTCATTATTTACAGTTGATACTACATCTATATATGTACGATTTTTTTCATTATTCTTATCCCGGACAGTCGCTTTCGTGATTACCCGATCACCTGCTTTAACCGGCTTAACAAAGACAACATTCGATTTCACGGTTAACGCCAGCTCATCATTAATAACAGCGACTGCTAAAGAGTTTGCCTGGGCAAATAAATGATGCCCCCTCGCAATGCCATTGCGCTGAAACACATGCTCTTCCTTTACGTCGAAAATAGAAAGCGCTCGCTGATCCAATTCAATATCGATAATTTCACCTATTACTTCGTCAAGCGGCAGGGACTTCACTTCATTCTCATAATTTTGTGCAGCCACATCTTTAATGCGCTCACGCAATTCCGGAATAGAAAGCTCCATACGATCAAGACGAATGGTTTGAACGCTGACTCCGAACTGTGAAGCTAATTGCTCATCAGTGACGAATGGGTTATTTTCAATTGTTTCAGTCAGTAGCCTTTGTCGTTCTTTTTTTGTACGCTTCACAGCACTCGTCACCTGCTTATAGTTTTTTTAGCACTTGGTACTAATACCAGTATACATTTCTATAAAAAAGAACGCAAGTGAGAATTTGCTAGTTTCGGGTGTGCGAGGATTGATTTAAGACGATTTCTTCAAAAATCTAGCCACTTTAACGAATAATCAAGCCACTTGTTGCCGAATTCTTACCACTTTCATTTTCGTAAATAAAAAAACGATTTTCGTTAATAATAGCGAAAATCGTTTTATAAGCAAATCAATCTATTCTTTCCCCATTTAAAATACCCGACTCTTCAAGCATCTCGCGTAAATAGCGATATTCTTCCGCTTGCCAGAATTGGTCATCGTAAATGAGTTTAGCAGCGTCTTGTCTTGCTACTTCTAATGTTCTGTAATCATGCACTAAGTCCGCCATCTTAAAATCAGGCAGACCGCTTTGTTTTTTCCCGAAGAAATCCCCGGGTCCGCGCAGTTCCAAGTCCTTTTCCGCAAGCTTGAAGCCATCATTTGTTTGCGTCATGGACATCATGCGCTCTTTCCCCTCATCCGACTTTGGATCGGCCAGGAGGACACAATAGGACTGGTGCTCTCCACGTCCAACACGTCCACGTAATTGGTGGAGCTGAGCCAGACCGAAGCGATCCGCATCATAGATCATCATGAACGTTGCGTTTGGCACATTTACCCCAACCTCGACAACGGTTGTGGAAACTAGCACATCCACTTTCCCATCAGAGAATTCGCGCATTACCGCATCTTTTTCATCAGGGTGGAGTCTACCATGCATTAGCCCTACTTTATAACGCCCATTAAAAATAGTCGCGAGCTGCTCATACACTTCTACAGCATTTTGCACATCGAGTTTGTCGGATTCTTCAATCAAGGGGCAGATAACATAGGCTTGTCTACCTTGCCGCAATTCGGATTCCATTTTTGTTATGCTGGAGTTCAATTGCTCCTTCTTTAGCCAATGGGTTTCGATTTGCTTACGTCCTGCAGGCAGTTCGTCAATGATGGAAACATCCATTTCACCGAAGGCTGTAATAGCAAGCGTTCTGGGAATCGGTGTTGCCGTCATAAACAGTACATCCGGGTTCATTCCCTTGTCTCGTAACACTCGGCGTTGCTCCACACCGAAGCGATGCTGTTCATCTGTAATAACAAAGCCTAAATTTTTAAAAATCACATCTGGTTGAATAAGGGCATGAGTGCCGATTAATATATCAATTTCACCATTTTGCAATTGCTCTAAAATCACTTTTTTGTCTTTTGCTTTAGTTGAACCCGAAAGCAAGGCAACTTTTACGCCTATAGGATCAAACCAGCCCTTTAAAGACTCCGCATGCTGTTCAGCCAGAATTTCTGTTGGCGCCATTAATGCCCCTTGATAGCCGGCAGTTACTGCCGAATAAAGGCCAATCGCAGCCACAATCGTTTTTCCTGAACC
>DAMDNS010000344.1:0-3721 GCA_032083605.1 Ureibacillus sp. | reverse complement strand
TCTAAGGGAAGAGATAGATTTTAATATTGAAGCTCGCAATATGACACAGATAAGTAATGTCATGAAAAAAAGTGATTTAAGAGTTACAATCCCAAAAATCCATGAAGAATACAGTAATGAAAATATATTAGTAATGGATTTGGCACAGGGGATTAGTGTTGGCAACTTACCGCAGGAGAAAATCACGAGTCGCCATGAAATAGCGGAAACGTTGCTTTTCTCTTATTTGGAACAAGCATTGGTCTCAGGCATTTTCCATGCGGATCCACATCCTGGGAATATCTATTATGATGTAGATACTAAAGAAATCACGCTTTTGGATTTTGGAGCGGTCTGCCGATTATCAGCTTCACAGCAGGAAGGCCTAAAGCTTTTCTTTATTGGTATTCAACAGAGTGATTCCTCCATTTTATATGATGGAATCTCGTTATTGGTAAAAAAGAGAAATGATGTGGATCGGGGAGAATTAGAGCAGGCGATTAGTCAAATTTTATTGAAAATCTCTTATGTTGAACGCATTCGAACAGATGAGATTGTTTATTCAATTTTCTCCGTTATACGAGATTTTGGCTTGCAATTTTATGCGTCCGTCAGTCTGGCATTACGTGTGATTGTCACGCTGGATGGAACATTAAGAATTATTGATCGTAACTTTAATATCTTTGAGCAAGCCAAAATCTTTTCAAGCAGCTTCTTGAAGCTAACCTTGAAAAAACCTTTTAAGGAGCCTCGTGAAACGAAGGAAAGACTGGAAGAAGAATTAGCATTACTCCTACCGAATTTACGGAAAATCCCTCGAAGGGTTGATCAACTATTTAAGCGAGTAGAAGATGGTAAAGTTATTCTGCATCACGATATCTTCTCAGATAAAAACAATACAAAATTCATCACACAGTTATTTTCTAGATTTGTACTATTATTTGTAGGCATTACATTCGGGATTATTTCAGTTGCCCTACTAGCCATTTCACAAGTCGTACATACGGCTTATGCAATCTACTTAAATATCGCAGCATATTTTGGTCTATTTCTTTGTGCCATCTTGCTTGTACGCTTATCCATCCAAGCAATTCGCGATATGAAACAAATCGAATAGTAAGATAGAGGAAGCCCTTTTCATGACGGAAAGGGCTTTTTTTTGTTCGAGTGATTGAAATTATTAAAATGAACAAATATTTCCTTTTAAGGATTATAAATGAAATGTATTGTCCATAATTAAGTTAATAGAGATTGATAATCTGTTTTTAATCTATCAGGCAAATCTAGCATTTCAACTTTTTTGACGATTGCCCAAGGGAGGAGACTATATTTTAAAAAAGGAAATGAAATTATTTATTTAAAGCATATTGCGATAGAAAATATTAGTGTTACTTTGCTTAGAAAATGTTTATTTAGCTTGCGTTATGCAGAAGGCAATTTATTGCCTAGGAAATATTTCGCAACTAAATATATTATTTCAATAAAATATTATTTGTGCTAAATGTATCAGGAATAGTGTGGGGGGAATCTAGTAAATGAAGATTTTCCCAAGAAAAATATAGAGGAATAATAGATTTAATAATATAAAAAATAGTCGAGAAGGAGTGTCGTCCATGCTTCAAATCAGGAGAAAAATGTTTGCTTTACCTTTTAATCAAGTCTATTTTCAGGAATTAAAAAGTGATGGTAGATATGAGCCGGAAATTATTTGCTATACCCATTTGCTAAAACCAAGTCGAAAGCTAAAGGGACAGATAACACTTCACATTGATTTGAAGCAGGATGAGTTTACTTTATTCAATAGTATGTCTTATAAAGTAATCAATGTATTGAAAGAGTGTCAGCATGAAAATTTGCTGATTTCAAGAGTGAGCGAACCCACCGATGGGGAAATTGATGAGTTTCAGAAGTTTCACAATTTAAATGGAAGAGGGAAAAATATCCTAAAAATTAGCAATTTTGATGTTCAAACAATGAAGCTCCTCCGTGATCAAAATGGCTTGGTTATGACAAAAGTTGAAAATGGGCAGGGGGAGCCTATGTGCTATCGGATGTATGTAGTTGGTAAAGAAACGGTCATGGCATTATTTAATGACGAACAAGCATTGCATCATGATAAAACACTACAAAATGTAAATTATTTATTATGCTGGGAAAATGTGAAGTATTTTTGTAAGCTAGGATACAAAATATATGATTTTGGTGATTTTAAGAATTTACCACTTTTAGAGGAGCTGAAAGAAAACTTTGGTGGGAAATTGGTTACTGTTTTTTCTGGCTATGTTTCAAAATCCACTTTCAGAACAATACTCTTGCAGTTAAACCTTAAAGGAAAGAAAAATGTTCTTGATAGGAGTTAAACATTTCAAATTTTGCTAATGAAATGGTGAAAGCGAATTAATTAACAATTCAATTGTCATCGAATCCGGCTATAGTTTTGTTATAATAGAAGCACTAGATTTAGAGAGGATTTTTAATGATGACAACTAAACCGCATCTTTTAATAGTAGATGGTATGGCACTATTATTCCGTTCTTTTTTTGCCTCAAGTGCAATGGGGCATTATATTCGGTTGGCTGATGGGACGCCCAGTAATGGAGTACAAGGATTTGCCCGTCATGTGTTAACGGCACAATCTATTTACAAACCGTCGCATTTAGCAGTTTGCTGGGATATGGGCGCACAAACCTTCCGTAACGAAATTTTCGATGGCTATAAAGCAAATCGTCCGGCACCACCCGAAGAAATGCTGCCACAATTTGATATGGCAAAAGAAGTGTCAGAAATGATTGGCTGGCAAAACTTTGGTGAAGTCGGGATGGAAGCTGACGACATGATTGGCTCCATGATTGAAAAGTGGAAGGAAGACGCTTCGATTACAGTTATTTCTGGAGACAAGGATTTACTTCAGTTATTGAATCCATCGACACAAATAGCCTTTACGAAAAAAGGCTATTCCGAATACGACATTTATACTGAAGAACGTTTTAAAGAAGAATACTTGATCGAACCACACAAATTCGCTGATGTAAAGGCGTTTATGGGAGATACAAGTGACGGCTACCCTGGAGTTAAGGGGATCGGACCAAAAACGGCGTTACAGCTGATACAAAATTATGGTTCCATTGATGGCGTACTGGAGAATTTAGAGGCACTTAAACCAGCGCAAAGAAATAAGGTGAGTGAAAATCTAGAAATGCTGAAGCTTTCTCATCAATTAGCCAAAATTCAAAGAGAAATGAAAATTGATGCTAACTTAGAGGAATTAGTGTTATCGGATTATGCACATGAGACATTTGCGCAGCTCGAAAATAGAGGCTTTAGCTTAATTGCCAAGCATGCAAGATCTTTATATTCTTTAGTTTAAATGATAGAGCCGTGGTGATTGATGGTCACTCCGGCTCTATTTTTACGAAGCTCAATACCTTATGATTATCCGCATAGCGAACTCTCCTAATTTGGCTATCCCGATTTCTGCCGCCGTTGTCATGAAGAATGAGATAGAGTTCATCACCCAGGATTTCATAGCCGATGAGAGGGACCCAGTGATATTTGAAGGCTGGCTTTGCGAACCATTGCAGCGTAAAGTGCTTATCAAATTTCATCGCAACTGGCCTTCCAGCTTCCAATTCTTTCAGGCTTTCTGCAAGGGTGCAGCTCGATACATGCCACCCTGGTCCTAATAATTTTCGTAAATTTTTAATGAGTCGCCATTTAAATAATCCGATTTTCGTTCCACCGA
>DAMDNS010000343.1:0-3739 GCA_032083605.1 Ureibacillus sp. | reverse complement strand
CCCTTATGAATAAGGTGCCGGAACTCGAAACTACTGCTTACGTGCTAATCGTTTTCATCGCGATCAAAATGGGGCTTACCCTCGTAAATATTCATATTCCAAATGAAATATTTATCGCAGTGCTAATTTTATCGTTTATTTTAACCTTTATTATTCATGCATTTCGAAGCAAACAAAGCTCAGCAAATTAAATTTCCAAATGGTGAAAAAGTTTAAGCTTTTTCACCATTTTTATTTGCAACTAAGGCTAATCGCTAAAAGGCTTGGTGATTAGAAGAGTTTTCTCATAATGGATTTTTGGGGCTGAGAATGTCTTCAATCATTAACGCCATATTTAAATTCGTGCGTGTAAAAGTATGATTTAGATTTACATCAAGCAATGCCTCGATCTTTTTGATTTTGTAATTCACGGTGTTTCGGTGAATAAATAGTTTCTTGCAAATTTTGTTTGTACTGCCTTCCTCTTTAAGGAAAATACGAAGAAAGTTTACGAAATCCGTATTATGCAGCTGGTCGTACAAATACAGAGGTCCTAACATATCCTGCTGGAACTGCTTGATAATCGACTGGTCGGATACATTCATCAGCAGCTTATAAGCACCTATTTCTTTATATTTTTGAATAAAAGGGTTTTTATGCTGCTCAACTAAATGAATAACGGTCAAAGATTCATCATAACTTTTAGATATATCCTCCAAATAAGTTGAGAAATTCCCCATTCCAATGATCAGGTCCTCATGTCCATTTATATCGATTACTTTTTCGTAAATCCTCTCCACTGTTTTGGAAAAGGGTATATGGGCTGTTTTTACTGCTTGTCGATTGATCAAGAAGATTAATTGATTTTGATGCTTTAAAGCTAGGAAGCAGTTATAGCGTTTTTGAAATTCATACAAAATAATTGATTCGTAACGCCGGATGCTGTTTTTTGAGGATTTAGGTGTGGTACAAGCAATAACCCCCAATTCTGAACCCTTGGGGAATCCGCGCTTTTCCAAGGAATCAATGGAAAATTCAAAGTCACTATAGCGAAAAATCAAATTATAAAGAAGCTTTTCATCTGTATGCTGTTGATGGGCAGAATGCTGTTTTACTGAAAGAAATTCAAAGGTGCTTTTTAGCAGGTCAGCTATCCGAAATTTCCAGTCCATTTTAAAAATTGGAAAGCCATTTTCATTGGCAAAGTCAATAATTGAAGAAGGTACCCCTGAAATATAAGGACCGGTATTAATGATAAACCCTGCCACTCTTTTCTCAAAAGCCTTTCTTATCAGTTCTTCTAATTGTTTTGAGTCCTGAATTAAATGAATTCCAGTTGTAATGATCATCTCGTTAGGTCGGCAAAAAGGAATTAAATCTACACTTTCAATCACATTAATCCCTGAAATTTGTCTATAAAGACCATTATCCCCTGCAATTAGCTGGAGCATCTTAAATTCTGGTTCCACTATAAGTTCGCTAATTGACGCCATATTAAACTTCCTCCTCGAATAGGATGTTAGGAGAGTTAACGTTAGAACTGTGCAATTGCACAAAAAAGTTTAGTGAAAATGTCCATATTCTGTAAATATATTTTACATTAAAATAAACTATAAATCTATATGTTAAAAAAGTTAACATTCGAATTGGAGGGTGTTCAATGTATAAATGTAATGAAGCGCGGTTGAAGAGATCTATTGCTAAGTTTAGTGGTTTTGGTGCAACTGAAAAGGGCGGTGTTACTAGGCTTGCATTGTCCCAAGAAGATTTAGAAGCGCGAAGCTTTTTCATAGAGTGCTGTAAGGAGCTCGGCATGGCAATACGGGTAGATGATATGGCGAATATTTATGCGACACTTCCTGGGAAAAGCGACCTTCCTCCAATTGTAATGGGCTCACACCTAGATTCTGTTGTAAAAGGTGGGAAGTTTGATGGTGTGCTTGGTGTTCTGACAGCTTTAGAGGCGGTAAGAACGATTAAGGAAAATGATATCGAATTAGATGTTCCTCTTACAATCGTGAATTTTACCAATGAAGAAGGGGCTAGATTTGAACCTTCCATGATGAGCTCAGGTGTTCTCTCAGGAAAATTCGATAAAGGGAAAATGCTGAAATCAACTGACAAAAACAATATTTCATTCGAAGAAGCATTAAATAAGAGCGGCTTTGCTGGTGAAGAAGAAAACCGATTAAAAGAAGCCTCTGCTTATATTGAATTACACATTGAGCAGGGACCAGTATTGGAAGCGGAAAATATTCAAATTGGTGTTGTAGAGGGTGTTTTGGGCATGGTTTGTTACGAAATCCGCGTATTTGGCGAGTCCAACCATGCAGGTACAACGCCAATGAGAATGCGGAAAGATCCCCTGTTTTTAGCTAATAACTGCATTACGATGCTGATCGAGGAGCTAAGCAAAGTGGATGAGGAGCTTGTTTTTACCATCGGCAGAATGAATGTAACACCAAATATTCATACAGTCATTCCGGATAAAGTTGTCTTTACAATAGAAGCAAGACATAAGGACCCTACCAAAATAATCCAGGTAGAAGAAATTATTCATACTCTGCCAAAAACGGAGGGTGGCTCACGAATAGAAAAAGAGAAGCTCTGGGATCGTGATACGGTTGTGTTTGATCAAGAAATTTGCGATCAGGTCGAAAAAGCCGCTAATGGATATGGATACTCATCGAAGCGCCTCTATAGCGGGGCGGGTCATGATGCACAATTTATAGCAAGCTATATCCCGTCTGCGATGATTTTTGTACCAAGTATAAATGGGAAAAGTCACTGCGAGGAGGAAGAAACAACCTTTGAAGATTGTGTGAAGGGAGCGGATGTTCTACTGGAAACGGTACTGAATCTTCAAACAAAGGTTGCTATGAAAGAAGCGTTAATTTAATTTTCTTATTAAAACTAGCAATAGGAAAAAATTTGTAGTGTGAGTTTTGCTGTGAAAATGAAACTATTTTATCGATTACAGTCTCGTAATTGGTCATGAGAAAAGGAGAGTTCAAACTATGGCAAAGAAAATTATTACAGGTGGTACCATTGCAACTGCAACAGATACTTTCAAGGCAGATATTTTAATAGAAGATGAAAAAATCATTCAAATTGCAACCAAAATAGTGGACCCTGATGCGGAAGTCATTGATGCGTCAGGAAAGTATGTCTTCCCGGGAGGCATTGACCCCCATACACATCTTGATATGCCCTTCAATAACACTGTAACGGATGATGACTGGGAATCGGGCACAATTGCTGCAGCTTTTGGTGGTACAACGACAATTCTAGACTTTGTATTAACGGCTGGAGAAACCAAATTATCTACCGCAATAGATAAATGGAATGAAAAGTCCAAAGGTAAAGCGGCGATTGATTATGGATACCATTTAATGATTAGTGATTTAAATGAGGAAACAGAAAAAGAATTGCCATTGCTATTAGAAAGGGAAGGCATCACGTCCATTAAGGTCTTTATGGCATACGCAAAGGAATTCCAGGCTACTGATCGAACGCTTTATAAAGCGTTCAAAATTGGAAAAGAAACTGGTGCTGTCGTAATGGTCCATTGTGAAAATGGGTCTGTTATTGATGAGCTTGTAGAAGAAGCGAAGCTTGCAGGAAATACGGCACCAATTTATCATGCCCTTACAAGACCTCCAGAAATCGAAGGGGAGGCAACAAAACGTGCGATTGAATTAGCCCGCGTTGCAGGAGCAAAGCTTTATGTAGTACATGTGACTTGTAAAGAAGCTGTTGA
>DAMDNS010000342.1:0-3750 GCA_032083605.1 Ureibacillus sp. | reverse complement strand
TGAGGAAATTGACGTTAATTCCCAAAATAGATAAAGCGTCATCATATTGTCCGATTGAACAACACCGAGCATTGCACACATAAACATGAGTAAATAAATATAAAAGTTATGCAGCTGCTCTCTTGTACGATCTAAATAGAAAATCGAATATAAAACAACAAGAGCCCCAATCCCCGAAATAAGTAAAGAGAACAATAAACTTAAACCATCGAGATAGGACACAAAAGATATTCCAAGTGATGGAATCCAATCCAACTGAGCGATTACTGTATCTCCTGTAGAGATCGTCGGTACAAAGGTTGCATAATAAAGAGCAAGAAAGATTGGAACGATTAGCACGAACCATCCAGTATGTATCGAAGTGACTTTCTTAAAGAAGAATGGCATGAAAAGCGCAGCCAGCAATGGAATGAAAATGCAAAGTACTTGAAACAAAAATAATCCCCCCTTCAAAAAAATAAATAATCTATGAATTCCCTCAATTACTAATGATTATATCATTTATTATTCTTGTTTTCACTTGAGTGAAAGTAGTATGAACTTGATACCGATAATATTTACCCGTTATTATAAATAGGTAGAAAAAAATTAGTTTTGAGGAAATTGTCATGAAAAATCCATATTTGTATGGTTATCTGCCGTTATTTTCTGTTATTTTATTTAGTTTAACCTTTGGAATTTATTTGGTGGGAGAATCATTAGAATTTTTAACCGGTATCGGTGTTTATGCAGGAATGCGTGAGTTTTTAACGGATTTCGAATTGCGTCTTTTGTTATTAATTGTATTTTCGCTCTGTTTTTTCATGCTATTTTCAGCATTGAAATTAATAGGTGAAACGATTCATGAAGTTGGAATGCTCTTTTTCTCAAAGCATAATGATGGGGAAATGATTAGTGCTGCAAGAGGCGGATATCTCATCTTCTTTCTTGGATCCCTATTGTCTGTATTTGGTGTACAATCCCTTCTTATTTTACTAAGTATTTTTGCTTTAACTGTTTTTAGTTATTTTATCTATAATATTTTTAAGATGAGTCAGTTTTTATCATTCGGCGGGACAATGGGGCTGATATTTTTTGAAATTCTTTTTTGGGCAATTTTTATAGCATTTATATGTTATGTAGTGTTAAAACTTTATAACGGTATATTGGCAAGTTTACCCTTTGCAAATTAGAAAAGAGGCAGTGACTATAAAAGTCCTGCCTCTTAATTCATTATCACATTAAATATTTTAAAATGAATTTTATCGTCCTGAAGGGATTGCATGGATGAGGGAGTATCGAAGCCAATCCATACAGCGGATGTATATTGGTCGGTCATGCCTGCCACCCAAAAGTCTTTATAATCATTGGTTGTGCCTGTTTTCACGCCAATATAAGAAGAATTTGAAGAGATTCCTTTACCAGTCCCGCTTGTTACAACATCATTTAATAGAGAGCGCATATACCTTACAGTTTGAAGAGACCAAATCGCTTCTTTCTCCGTTGGCCAACTATATAGAATATCTCCATTTGCATCAGTCACATTTCGAATACTTCTTGCTCTCATATACGTTCCGTCGATAAAACTTGTATAAGCATCAGCCATTTCGAGTGTTGTCACACCGTATAATAGTCCACCTAAGCCTGCTGCATAGCTTTTGTCTTCAGCAGCAAGTGATTGAAAATTGAATTTTTCAATATACTGAAAGGCTGTGTCGAGACCAATTTCATTTAATAAACGTAGTGCTGAAGTGTTATAGCTATGTTTAAAGGCAGTAGAAATTGATACATTACCGTAAATTCCGCCACCATAATTTTGTGGACAAAAGTGATTTACACAAAATTTCCCTCCATTAACGATTGAGCTAGGTGATGTATTTGTTGTTTCAAAAAGCGGTGCATATACAATTAAGGGTTTAAAGGCAGAACCAGGTTGTCTATAAGCCTGATAAGCACGATGGAAGTCCATTTTTTTATAGTCTTTCCCGCCATACACGCTGACAATTTCCCTTGTTGCATTGTCAATTACGACCGAGCTGCTTTGTAACTTTCCGTTTCCGAGTATTTCATCTATCTTTTGTTCGTCCTGCTGTTGTTTTTCAGGATCAAGTGCAGTATGTATAGTGATGCCTGATTCTAGCAATTGCTGCACTCTAGTATTTAGTTGTTTCTCCGCAATCACTTCTTCTTCGTCAGTTTGGGCAGTATCAAGCTGTTCTTTATAGCCCTCGGTCGTTGCCACAAGCTCCTTAAATTCCGCAAGCACAAATGTACTATACGCGGGCTGCTGCTGTTTCTTTTCCCTCAAATTTAAAGTGATTTCCTCATGTTTATAGATAGCTGCATCCTCAGCGGTAATAATATTATTTTCAGCTAAGATATCTAATAAGCGAACTTGTCTAGCTTTTGTTTTATCAAAGTTTTTTAAAGGGTTATATAGGGATGGGTTATTCGGAATAGCAGATATAAAGGCCATTTGGGGGATTGTTAGTTCACCCAGGGGCTTTTGAAAATAGTAGCTCGCTGCTGCACTGATTCCGTAAACCTGGTTGCTGAAATAAATTTCATTCAAATACATTTCAAAAATCTCTTCCTTACTGTATGCTTTCTCAAGCTCATAAGCATAAAACAGCTCAGTTAGTTTTCGTTCATAGGTTTGCTCCACTGATAAGTAGCGCATCCGTACCAGCTGCTGTGTAATGGTACTGCCGCCTTGTTCAATAGAACCTTGAGAGTTCGCAACAATTGCGCGGGTAAGAGCACTTACGTTAAATCCTATATGAGTGTAAAATTCTTGATCTTCACTTAATAAATAGATTTGTTTTATAATTTCCGGTACATCTTCTAACTGCACGGGTTGTCTCCACTCAATATATTCTTCGCTAAACACATGCTCATTACGGTCCAGCATGGTTACCGGGAGAGGGGAATCCTGTTCCGGAGGCGAAATATTATGCTGTATCCTTCCCACGTAGGCCTTAGTTGCAGTGATTTCAGCTAAAATATTATTGCCAAAGAGTAATAATAGTGGGAAACAACAAAGGATAAGCAGGAAGCCTACTAGTTGTCTCATTTTAGATTCCTCCAAAAATAACGGCGTAACAAAAACTTTATTATTATCGTTTCAAACAAAAAAAGAAGGAGTCTACTAAGATAGTAGAAACTCCTTCTAATTATATATGACTTTTTAAAATATCCTCAAAATATTTTTTCGGTAGTTTTTGGATGATGAAAATCGTGATGGCGGCAATAAGGAAAAGCAGGCCGGTTGAATAAAAGACGGCAGAAATCGTAGCGAATCCACTGATGAAGCCACCCAAAACTGGACCGATGATATTTCCTAGAAAACGGAAGCTTTGGTTGTATCCCATCACCTCACCTTGAATTTCGACAGGTGCTTCTCGTCGAATAAGCGCGGTAACAATCGGAATAAGACCCCCTGAGAAGATGCCGAGTAAAAATCGTAATGCGATCAACTGCCAAAGGGAAGTAACGAAAGCTTGAGGGACAATAAAGAAAACACTAATGAATAAAAGAGACATTAAGACCTTTTCATAGCCGATATTATCTGCCAGCTTCCCAAAAAATCGTCCAATTAAGATATTGCCGACTCCAGCTGCACTAAAGGTAATCCCTGCTAGCATGGCAACCTGCTCAGATGTTGTTAAATGGGAAACATATAAAGACAATAATGGCTGGATACTGAAGTTACCTATTTGTATTAAAGAAGCCACAAACATTGTGCTTAGGATAAGTGGGTGATGGAATAGT
>DAMDNS010000341.1:0-3760 GCA_032083605.1 Ureibacillus sp. | reverse complement strand
AAAAAACAATAGTTTATATAAAAAATTCGAATGTTTGTCACAAACTAATTAATTAAAGGAGTCAATTAAAAATGAAAATCATTCCTCCAAAACCATTTATGATTGAAAAAGGTAATCGCGCCGTTCTTTTACTGCATGGTTTTACTGGAAACACAAACGATGTTAAACGTTTAGGCAGGTATTTATCTGAACGCAACTATACAGTACACGCACCATTATATAAAGGTCATGGCGGTGACCCTGTGACACTTATTCAAACAAATCCAATCGAATGGTGGAACAGTGTACTAGAAGGTTACGATGAGCTAAAAAATAGAGGTTATGATGAAATCGCTGTTGCTGGTGTTTCACTTGGCGGCATTTTCTCTTTAAAGCTTGGTGAAGAAAGACCTACAAAAGCAATCGTTGCAATGTCCGCTCCTGCATTAGCAAAAAGTATCGATAGCTTACAAGAACGCATCATCGACTATACGATTAAATATAAAAAATTAGCTGGTACATTTGACGAGCAGTCAGATAAACCTCATGAAATTGCTCAAAAATACCATATGCCTGCATTAGAATATTTACAGGGCATGATCAACGAAACGAGTGAAAAACTAAAAACGATTCAAACACCAGTTCACATTTTACGTGGACTACGTGATGATGATTATTACTGCGAAAGTGCAGATTTAATATATAATTCCGTAAAGTCTCGCATTAAGTCTGTTAAAAGCTTCATTAACTCTGGCCATATCTTAACACTGGACCAAGAAAAAGAGCTTGTATTTGAAGAAATCTATCGTTTCTTTGAAGGACTTAAATGGAATGACGAGAGTATGAAAATTTCTCAAATTTCTTGATTAAAATTTGAGAGTCCTGGTTATATTAATAACGTATCCCCTAGCAAATTTTTGCGGTAACCCAAAACCGCAAATTCCCCAATTTGCTATATAATATATGTCCAAGTGACATACATCCCTTTAAAACAAGCTACGTTTAAGATTCCCCGTCTTAAACAAGGTAGCTTGTTTTTTTATTCTATATCAATCGGTTATTTCCCTTTTTGAAAACCACTTCGCACACTGTTATTTGGATTCATTCACATCAATTTTCCCATAAACTCCTCCCCCTCCAACTGTAATGTCCAATTTACCTGTCCTAGCCAAATGAATACCAGTAGCTAACTTTGCTGGAATAATCCCATTCAACTCCTCAAGGGATGCTTGATGCAATATATTCATTTCTGTTCCAAAGGCATCTAGCAGCTTGGTAATCGTCTTTGGACCAATGCCAGGAATAAAATCCAATGGCACTTGATGGATATAGGGCGGTCTTTGGATTTCTTGATCAGGGGCATCCGACAATTCAGCAATCCTCTTAGCAACCCCCTTAACTAAATGATTTTTTCCACAGTAAGGACAACGAATATGCCCCTCCTCAGTGATTTGTTCACCACAATCTGCACAAACAGTTTCATGATATTTACCCAGTAGAGGATTTAATCCATAATTTGCGGTAATTCTTCTTCCATCCTTATTATGCAGAGCTTTTTTCAGCTCCTCAAAATTCGCTTCAGCTACCATTATTTTTTGATATTCCCGTGCCAGCTTCCCAAGGGAATGGGCATCCGAGTTCGTAACAAAGGTATAGGGAGCTAACTCACTCATCCCCTTCACCATATAGGTATCTGAACTTAAGCCTAATTCAATCGCATCGATTAACGCCGGCTCAAATACTTCCGATAAACTTTTCTTAACTCCTTTCCCATACAGACTTTTAAACGGTGTAAACACATGGGCCGGGATGAACAATCCCCCCAATCCATGCACCTTTTGCTGCAGGGTACGTCCATCACAATAGATTCGCTGGGAGCTTAAGTGGATATTTTTTTGCTGAGCACTCATCCATACGGAAAATTCCTTCATCTTTTCTATCGAAGAAAAGTAAGCAAGTATATGGATGGGTCCATGACAGTTCTCATCATAAATTTCAATTTCAGAACCAGGGATGAGCGTCGTATTTTCGTAGCGAACACCACCGCCTGAAAGCTCACTCGCCTTCCCTTCACCAATCATCCGCTCCATCTCTTCAATAACCTCAGGCGAATGACAATCAATAATTCCGATTAAATCTAAGCCCTTCCTGGAAGTAGCCGTTTCCAATATATTTTTTAAGGTTAAATTTTTACTTCCTGTAATTTTTACTGCTCGCCCCTTTTCAGTACGACCAATATGTATATGTAAATCTGCGTAAATTTCTTTTAGCAACTTAAACACTTCCTTACCATTCTTTATACAAAAAGAATACCCTAAATGATGCACTTTGTTTCAAACATTAACCCATAAGTTTTAACAGTGGAAGGATAGTTGGATAGCTCTCCAAATCGGCTTTGTTTCAGTTTTGTAAATTTTCAACGTCACCTAACATTTAAGAACATTAATGTGTTACTTTAAATTTTGTATGCAAAATAGCAGTTAACAAAAACATGGATTTTTGCGTCAATTGGAGGCATCTAAGTGAAAACAATCAAAGCAAAATTAATCACAATATTACTTTCTTTATCTATCCTTCCTTTACTCTTAATTACATTGATCATTTTCTTTATAACTAGTAAGGGATATTCGGATTTAACGGAGAGTCAGCAAGATAAAATGATTCATAATGTCCAGGCAGAATTAGACTATGTCGCCAAGGACCTTTTAGATATCACAAAATCTTACTCTGCGGACGAACAACTTATTTCTAGTTTTCAAACAGGGAATCGAGATCTGTTACTTACGACAGTGAATGGGATTTTCCCCCGCTTGCAAGAAGAACATGAATTATCGGTGTTTGAATTTGGAGATCCGAACGGAGTCGTACTTTTACGAGGTCATAATCCTGAAAAACATGGCGATGATAAAAGTGACATACGCGCGATACAAGCAGCTTTAAAAGGCCAATCGATTTCAGGCTTCGAGGTCGGACAAAGCGGTCTTTCTGTCAGAGCCTTTGCCCCGTTATTGGAAGGAAATACTGTAGTCGGTACACTGCAAACAAGCGTTGAAAGTACATTTTTGGAAGATTTAAGTGACCAGTTAGATGGAGTGACAATTCATTTATATGATTCGGAAGGGACAACGATTTATTCATCCGATTCATCAACTACTGATTCAACTCTTGGAGAAAAAACAATCGTCCAAATTTTAAATGGCGAGATCCCAACAATCGAAGTAGATAACACTATGGAATCGATCCTGCCCATGTACGATCCAACAGGCAGTCAAATTATCGGTGGTATTGGTGTAAAACAAGATATTTCAATCATCCACCAAGCCCAAAACCAACTTTTGCTAATTGCTTCCCTTGTTGTACTGGGAACTATAATTCTCGTTCTATTCATTGCACTTTTCTTTAGTCGCTCCATTTCAAAACCAATTGTTCAACTTGCCAATTCCTTAGATGATTTATCACAGGGCAATTTAAAAATTGAAACTGAACAAAGTACAAGAAAAGATGAGCTGGGCAAGCTATTAAATTCGATGCATGCCATGAAAAATACACTTTATGAAACCATTTCCAAGGTGTCTCAATCTTCCCTTCATGTGGCGAGACAAAGTGCTGAACTAAAAGAAGCTACTAATGAGATACAAGCAGGCTCACAACAGATTTCATCTACAATGACTGAAATCTCCATAGGCTCTGAAAGCCAGGCCAGCAATATTACCGATTTAGCTTCAAATACAAATGATTTCTCTGAGAGCATTCAAGAAACACGTAAAAAAGGTTATGAGGA
>DAMDNS010000340.1:0-3761 GCA_032083605.1 Ureibacillus sp. | reverse complement strand
GTAATTTTAAAAACGAATGATAATCTAAAAATTTAGTTAATTATTGGAGCAGAAGTTAAAAGTGTAAAAATAAAAGGAATGTTTTGCGTCGAACCATTAGGGTATTGATGCTTTTTTTATACTAATTTGAGACAGGAGCAGAAAAATGCCGGAAAAAAAGTTTGATAGTTTAAGAGTATTGCAACTGATTTTTGCACTCTTTATTTTGTTGATTAGTATTTATGGATTGGTAATGGAGAACTTCAACCTGTTTCCCTTAATGTTCATATGTATGGGTGCAATGTTTATCGTTATAGGTTTGCGAGAATATAAAAGAACACGAAGTTTATGGTGGGGAATTTTCTATTTGTGCGTTGCACTCTTTATGTTATTCACAGCAATATAAGATACTTTGATTCATAACCAGCGAACAATGAATAGCGAATAGGGAGTGTAAGAAATGTTTGATTTATTTACAGTAAAACTATGGGGGAAAGGCCTAATTTGTGATATATGCTCTGGTGACAAATGGCATAAAAGCGCGGTGAAGATTGAAATTGAAAATGAAGAAATTACTGGAGAATATGAAGAACAGGTAAGATATATGTTTGAATGCAGCAATTGTGGTAACTGCAGACTTTTTGGAATGGTTGCGAAATATAATGAAATAGAAGAGAGTCACGAAGTCAATTTACATACTAAAAAAATATCAAATGTTGAATAGGATATTGTTTCAAAAAAGAATTTGAATGAAATGGTGACTAGATATATAGCACAAGGACTTTTTATAGAGTTTTGTAATCAGTTATTAGAAAGTTAATGAAATGGATTTTTCAAAAATGCGCAATTCTTAAAGTAGAAATTGCGCATTTTTATATCGGACGATAGTTTATCAAGCCCAACTATTTATCCGTTAACTTTGTTAGTATTATGTTATTTCATCGGACAATGCTCGCAACGCATCAACCCAGGGATGTCTTTTGAAAAACAGCAGCTTTTGCGGAGTGGTTTATTTACTAGCTCGGCAGGGTTTTTGCCTCCAGTGTATTGAAAGAACCAGGATTTATTGGAGAAGAGCTGCCAAACCTTTGTCCCCTCAAGAATTTCCAAATCCTCAAATGCACGATCAGCTAACATCGGGTTCTCAAGCTGCTCGTAATAATTCCACAGCATATAGCCAAAAAGATTTTCCCATAAAGTCAGTGGGGAAATAGAGGTTGTTTTTCTTAATTGCTGAAATACTTCATGGCATTGATATAAGAGCTTGCTAATCACATATTCTCGCTCATGATCTTCAACGTAGCGATAATCATTTGGTGTAATAAACGTACCGAGTGTATTCACGCCAAACTCATTGATCAGGCTAAAGCGGGCATCTACTTTCTTTCCCTCCCATATCTCATCGTACATGGAAAGCATATAAAATTGCATCGCCATGAACATTCCATAGCGTCTACTGAAGTGGGAAACTGCTGCTGTTTCCGTGCTCGCTTGTGTGATTCCCATCATTAAATTGCGAAAATCGGTTAGATAGAAATCCTTGTGCAAGTTTTCCAATGTAAATAACGGACGTTCCGGATTCTCTATAAAAACGCCAAATGAATTTAATACGCGTATTTGGTCATAAGTCAAAGCAGGCATTTAATTTCACCTTCATTTTTTAACTTAACTATAACACTTTCACAAAAATTGATGAAGATTTTTTAGATTTGACTATACATAAACCGCTATCCATACTAAAATATATAAAACAAATAAGAAAAGTAGGTTTTGAAATGGAGCATGTACCTTCAATACCAAGACCATTAGTTAGAACGAATCAATGGACAATATTTCTTTCCGTCATCCTCACTTGGACAATAGGGGAAGCATGGATATTAGCCGTTCCCCTGGTTGCGAATTTAATGGGCGTTTTATTTAACTATAATCCAATCATGAGAACTGCCAGGTTATTTCTCATTAAAGAGGGGAAGAAATACATACCTGAAGACGTTACACAACAAAAATTTAATGCATGTATTGCGATATTTTGCTTGGCTGGAGGGCTTATTAGTTATCTCGCTGGCTGGACAATTGTAGGCTTTGGCTTTACTATCCTGGTGGTAGTGGCTTCATTCATTGCCATATTAGGCTTCTGTATTGGATGTTTTATATTCTTTCAGCTAAAACAATTTCAATATCGTCGCAAGTTAAAGCAAACATAATTAGGAAAAAAGCTTTATTTTCTAAAAATTTAAGCAAATGGTTGACTACCTAATTGAAAACGATTATCATTATCATATAAATAAAACTTATTACTAATAGTGATAAGTGCTTTTCTCCAAAGATGAAGTCAAGATGTTCTTCCCCCCTATTTAGAACGTTGCGACAGTCGTCAAACAGGAGGTGCCTCATACGTGTTTTGAGGCACCTCCTTTTCTTCGACTAAAGCTATAGCGTCAGTCGCAAAAAAGGCCTGGGCTTCAATGTTGAAGCTCGGCCTCTTTTGCTTGAGTTTTCTTGGAAAGCTGAGTTGTATGGTAGCTATGGAGCAGCATGCCAATAACAATTACGCCTATCCCAATGAGTGCAGCAGGTTCCGGTAGGGGAACACTTAGCAAAATCATTTCTCCAATAATCACAAATAGAACCTCGGTCGATTGAGTAGCTTCTACAGCAGCCAGCTTCCCTTGATGATTGCGAACTCGATCAGTTGCAATGAAAAATAATACCGTTGCAATAACCCCAGAGCTTATTCCGACAATTAATGATTGGAAAACCTGGCTTGCAGAAGGGAGCCCCACTGTGAATAGTGCATAAACAGCAAGGATGATCCATGCAGGTAAGGATGCAATGGTCATGCCGAGCACTCGTTGGTAAGTATCTAGTCTGCCCCCACAAACCTCCATCATTTTACGATTTCCTAATGGATAGGCAAAGGCAGCCACAATAACTGGCAAAATACCTAGCATTAACGTTTCGAGGGATACAGACTGTGCTTGCGGAATCTGTATAAGGAATATACCGATTAAGATTACCGTGGAAATCAATAAAGAAATACCCGGAATTCTTTGACGCTGTTTAACATCTCCCACCATCGTTATAAAAAATGGAGCCAATAAAACCCCTGCTACAATGGTGAATTGCCATGTTCCTGAAACAATCCATCCCGGACCAAAGGCAGCTGCGTAAGTAAGGGGACCATAAAATAAAACGAACCCTACAAAGCTCCAAATCAACCATTTTGATGGTTGAGACTTCATTTCCTGCGTTAACGGTTTCCAGCCTTTTCGAGCTAACACAATGGCGAGAAGAAAGGGCAGCATAAAGAAGTAGCGTAAAGAGGCACTCCACAGCCAGCTCCCGCCGTCTAATTCCATTGCGTGATTCAAGATAAAGGTAACTGCAAAAAACAAGCTTGCGAATATCCCTAAAGCAATTTCTTTCAAACTAATAACCTACTTTCATACCAAATTTCACTCTGGCACAAAGTACAATAAAGTATCTTTTGTTGAAAAGGGGTGACTTAATATTCAGATATTTCTTGGCTTAAAAAGAGCGAAGTAAGGTTTTTGTTCCTTACTTCGCGCAGGAGATACTAGTTATTTACCTTGTGCTTCAAATAATTGAACAATCTCCAAGATAACTTGAGATGCTTTCTCCATTGTTTCACCCGATACAAATTCATATTTACCGTGCATGTTTTCCCCACCGGCAAAGATATTAGGAGTAGGTAATCCCATGTAGGATAATTGTGAGCCATCTGTACCGCCGCGAATTGGTTCAACAATTGGTGATATGTC
>DAMDNS010000339.1:0-3779 GCA_032083605.1 Ureibacillus sp. | reverse complement strand
TGTTGCTCTGAATAAAACGTCAGAGGAAGAGTTGAGGGCAGTTTCACAAGAGTCTTGTAATACTCCGATAATGAAACCAACACCTACCACCTGCATAGCAATATCATTTGAGATTCCGAACAGGCTACAAGCAAGCGGTATTAGTAATAGTGAACCACCGGCAACTCCAGAAGCTCCTGAGGCAGAGATAGCAGATAATACAACTAGAATAATGGCTGTCCACATATCTACTTCAACGCCAATCGTGTGAGCTGCTGCTAAAGTCAAAACAGAGATTGTTACAGCAGCACCTGCCATATTGATTGTGGCGCCTAATGGAATTGATACGGAATATGTATCCTCATCTAAGCCAAGTTTTTCACATAAAGTCATATTCACAGGAATGTTCGCTGCTGAACTACGTGTGAAGAAGGCTGTTAATCCACTTTCTCTTAAAGTTCTTAATACGAGTGGATATGGATTTTGACGAGTAAACATAAATGAAATGAATGGGTTTACTACTAAAGCTACAAAGAACATACAGCTAAGCAGTAAAACTAAAAGCTGTCCGTATTCAACTAATGAATCAAGACCGTTAGTGTAAATAGCGTCGAAAACAAGACCCATAATCCCGAATGGTGCCAGCTCGATTACCCATTTTACGATTTTCGTAATCGCATCAGAAAAATTAGAAATCATTGTTTTTGTACTATCTGTGGCTTTTTTCAATGCAAAGCCTAGTACAATTGCCCATGCGAGAATTCCTAAATAATTAGCATTTAAAATTGCATCAACAGGGTTAGCAACAATGTTATAAAGCAAAGTTTGAAGAACTTGCAAAATTCCTTCAGGAGGGGCCACATCACTGACACCAGCTGTCAAAGTTAAAGTTACGGGGAATAAGAAACTCGCAACAACCCCTACAACTCCCGCTAAAACTGTTCCAATTATATAAAGACCAATAATCGATTTCATATTCGTTTTTTTACCACTTTTGTGGCTTGAGATAGCATTCATTACTAAGAATAAAACTAAAATTGGCGCAACTGCTTTTAATGCCCCAACAAATAACGAACCAAAGATAGAAACCCAGCTCGTAGCTTCAGGGATTGTAAGTGCGAATAAAATACCAATAATCATCCCTAGTAGAATTCTTTTTACTAAACTAATTTGAACCCACTTATGTACAATGTTTTTCATGAAGACCCTCCATAGGTGTTAGTAAATTATGTTGTTAGAGTGTACAACTGTTTTCTCCAAGAGGACACCGCTAGGGTAAAGTGTAACATACATATGTAAATAAGGGAATATGAAATTATTTCAAGATACATAACTTACGAATGATGATTGATATATTAGAGAATGGGATTATTAAAAAGTTATAAAATACGAACTATTAATAGTGAAATTTAATTATTGTTCGTTTTATAAGCGGCCCGATTACTTTATATGTCACAATTTTCTAATAAATATTAGAATATAGTTAAAATTTAAATTGAAGAATAGGGTTAGATAGTATAAATACTTATTTCGATTTAAATCGCGAGAAAGAACATTTCTCGGGAAATAAATCGACATACCTCAACAATGTTTGGGCAAATAAAAAGCGCAAAATGAAAAATTCATTTTACGCTCCTTATTATAGTTTTAGAAATAAGTATCCTAGAACGCCCAATCGCCATTACGGAAGATTGGAACGATTGAACCGTCAGCCTTGATGCCATCAATGTCCATGTTAGCAGAGCCAATCATGAAGTCTACGTGTACTGTAGAAGTATTCATGCCATTCGCACGTAATTCTTCAGGGCTCATTTTTGTGCCGCCTTGAATTGTTGTAGGGTAGGCAGAGCCAATCGCTAAGTGATTTGAAGCATTTTCATCAAATAGTGTGTTGAAGAATGTGATGCCGGATTGTGAAATTGGAGATGGATCTGGTACTAGGGCCACTTCACCTAGGCCAGTGCCGCCTTCGTTATCAAAGACTAATTTTTTAATGGCTTCATCGCCTTTTTCAGCTGAGATATCCACAATTTTACCATCTTTGAAATGAACCTCAATACCTTCAATTAAAGTACCTGCATAGCTAAGTGGTTTTGTGCTTCGAACCACACCATCCATGCGACGTGTATCAGGAGCAGTGAATACTTCCTCCGTTGGCATGTTAGCAATGAATTCATCACCCTTTGGATTATAGCTTTCCGCGCAAGCCCAAATGTGGTTTTTAGGTAAGCCTAGAGTTAAATCAGTACCAGGAGCTGTGTAGTGAAGTGCATCAAACTGGATTTCATTTAACTTCTCGGCTTTTTCGTTTAGTGTTTTCTTATGATTATCCCAAGCCGCAATTGGATCTTCTTCGTATACTCGACATGCTTTAAAGATTTGATCCCATAACGCATCAACTTGTTCTTCCTGAGTAGGAAGGTTTGGGAACACTTTTGCTGCCCAGCCTGCACTTGCTGCTGCTGCAACTGTCCATTTTAAATCGTCATTTTGTGTTGCTTTTCGTTGAGCATGGAATGCTTTACCTGCAATATTTTGGTAAGCTGCCACTTTTGCTGGATCAGCTTCATTTAATAAGCCAGGATCACTTGATACAATCGATAGTCTGCTTACATGATGATTTAATACATGGTCTTCTGACTCATCGATTTCATATTGAGGAATGTCCGTTAAAACTTCTGTAGGTTGGTGCAAATAATTTAATTTAGTAATTTCATCATCAGACCATTTAATGATGACCTTTTCTGCACCTAAATCATAAGCTTCTTTTGTCACTAAACGGGCAAGGGGAGCTTGGTCGACAGTAATCGTCATTTTAACCCAATCACCAGGTTGTACATTTATACCTTTCGCAACGAGTAGCTTTGCGTATTTTTGTAAGTTTTCATTAAAGTTAGCTAACATTTTTAATTCCCCCAATATTTTTCTTTCACCTCCAATATTATCACAATAGAATGAAAACTTAATAATCATTGGGTTCATTTTTAGAAAAAATGAAGCATGAAGATTGAAGAGGAGGGTATAGTTCCAAGATTTTACTTGGTAAAACGATTTGCATAGCTACTGGCGACAAAAGAATCGGGCTTTATTTTTGGTTTCAAGCCGAGTGTATTCATGCGAGACATCATTTCTTTCACAAAGATACTGGTTTTATTTCTTTTGCCTGAACCAATATCGATATGGCCCTCGATTGTAAAGCTTGCCCCTTTATAAAGATGAGGGAGTACAATATCAATCAAGCTGTCTTTTTTCTCGTCGGTGAACAGTGCCACAATCTCCTCCGTCAAGGTAGTTTCATAGGAAATTCGTTCATAGAGGTTGGTCATTTTTCTTGGTAGTGTCACCTTTCTGAAGCATGCCCACACGCCCTTTCTTTCTTGCTGTATGACTATGCCTGTTATAAACCGTGTTTCTCGGCTAAACACTTGCGAATCGGTGCCAAACATTAACTTAAAGTTACCGCATGGATCCTTTTCCATAAACTGTTCAATATTACGAAAAACCCTTTCAAAAGACATGTTTTTTTGACTTAAATTTTGAAAGGTAATATCAGATGCATAATCCTTTACCATTCTTCCTACCTTTCTCTTCTTAGTCGAATACTATAGCTTATTCATCAAACTAAAAAAATAAGATAAATTTCTGAAAGCAAAAAGGATTTTGGGTTCGATTAGTGGATAATACTTTCCAGCCTTCCAATAAATAATTCTTAAAAGGATTAGAATTGGTGAATATACCCATAATAGGGAGGTGCATCTAGTCAGGGCGGAAAATCTTAGAATATTTACTTGAAGAGAGTA
>DAMDNS010000338.1:0-3787 GCA_032083605.1 Ureibacillus sp. | reverse complement strand
GTTAATGGCGCTTTACTTTATCTGAATTTGGGTTCCGAATTTGGAGGATTATCCTCACATGAACCGCATTCATTGGTCGCTGGTGCTACTGGCAGTGGTAAATCAGTTTTAATACAGTCTCTTTTGTTAGATATAGCTGCGACAAACTCAGCAAATCTTGCAAAAATTATCTTGATCGATCCAAAAATGGGAGTCGATTATGCACCATTAGCTGATCTCCCACATATGCGTGAAGAAATAATAATTACTAAAGAGCGTTCAAAAGAAGTTTTAGCTGCTTTGGTTGAAGAGATGGAAGATCGCTATAGCTCTTTTGCCAGCGCTCGCGCAAGAGACCTTTCTACTTATAACTGTAAGGTTTCATATGAAGAACAGTTACCGATGGTATTCTTGGTACATGACGAATTTGCCGATTGGATGTTTGATGATGAATATAAATCTGCGGTAAGTGCCGCAGTACAGAGGCTTGGTGTTAAAGCTCGTGCCGCAGGCATCCACTTAATTTTTGCGGCGCAACGTCCCGATAAGGACGTGATGCCGATGCAACTTAGAGAGAACTTGGGTAATCGATTAATTCTTAAAGTTGCAAGTGAAGCAACTTCAAAGATAGCATTGGATCGCTCTGGCGCAGAATTGCTTTTAGGGAAAGGACATCTTGCGGCGAAATTGAGTGGGGAACATGGATTAGTATTTGCGCAGGCTCCTTTCTTGTCGGATGAAGATATAATACAAGCAGTAGAAGCGATCCGTGCTGATTTTTCTACTGCTAAGCATGCTATGGAGCAGGTTCAATGATCATAAAATAGGGAAATGTACAAAACTAACAACGATTTTGGTGAAGCTCTACTATTAGACAATAGGGGTATCTTAATATTCTTTGGTACCCCTATATATTTACTACTTATGGCAGATTGCGCAAGAGCCACCCCCTTCATCCTCACCATAGAGCTCATCTATGTCTATGAGTGATTCACCAAGGCGTAAAGGATTTATTGGTTTTCTGGCTTTTTCTCGTTCTTTCCGTTTCTCAAAATCAGCAATAATTTGAGCAATCCTTTCTGGCTTTTCAAGGGCGTCTAATGGTTCACCTTTTGTCCAAGTGAAAGGTGAACCATGTTCAATGGCATTTTTTTCATAACGTTTAGCTTCTTCAAATGCTTCAGGATGGCGTTCTTTTAACCTCACCCATTCGATTTTTTGCTGGAAAAAGCAAAACGTACAGCCACTTCTTGAGCGCCAATCGTAATACCTAGGCAAACCCACCCCTGAAGAATCAAGTATGTCCATGACTCCTTTGCGGTCGATTCCGTAATCTCTAAAAGGTAAGCTAATTGTTAAATTAGCATTTTTCGAACTATACCCTTCGCGATATTCCTCATCCGCTCTGATTGCCACATAGCTAGTAACTGCATCACCTGCAGTAAGCATTGGACGCACCCATTGTTCGAAAGGAGCCAGCTTCAACTGTCGTGTACACCAGCGCGTTTGTGGTGATGGTAGGTAATGATTATATTCTCGTAACCAGAAATCAAAATCACGTCTAGGATTTAGCCTGGCAATCGGCTTACCTAAAAAACCTTCTAACCTACCGAGAAATTCATAGACTTCCGGTAATTCTTTACCAGTATCAGTAAAAAAATATTCAATATCGAGATCCGGTCTGGTCTGACGCATAAAAACAGCCAGTGCTGCGCTATCTTTACCTCCAGAGATACCAAGAACATGTTTTTCAGTCATCAAGAACCTCTTCGCCATGCTTAGCGATTTGTATACAGGCTTTGCCTAGTGCAGCCATTATGATTTCCGAACTTAATCCCTTTGTAGATAATGTATTAATCAATTCGGCGGTAAGTTTTTCAATTTGTCTAGTAAATTGTTCTGGTACATTAAATTCATGTGTAAATGTTTGCATTTCAGCACCGGCACCGATAACCACAGCGAATGCTTCACTAGTTGGTTTTCGACCTTGTATTGCCACTAAAGCTTCGGATTGCCTGAAACGTAATGCAAAATTAGCGATTTCCATAAGGGCTGAATCAATATCTCGATCATTCCAGTCTCTTGGAGGTTTGTTTGCTGCAAGGCTGAGTATGCCTTCGATTGCAATTTTGCTACCGTCATATGTGGATAGTCGAGTAGAGAATGCATCCTGGCGAAGTTCTCCCGTAATACCAGAAATCCTTTCTGCGCGTGCTCTTAATACTGACAAATTGTTTTCATCGGCATTTAGGGCCCTTAACATGCTTGATGCGATTTGGCGTAACAATTTGTCGTAGGCATTCCAAATTTCTTCTATTGGAATTTTCAAAGCATCGATATAATTGTGACCACTTTCCACGTCTAAGGCAGCGGCTAAGTCGATAAATAATACTTTGTGAGGATCACTTGCTTTCAACAAGGTATCTCTTACTTTCTTGGCCTCAGATGAAAGTCTTGCAGTCCTTTGTGTCCAATTTGGTAACCCTAAAACCATTCCAACTAGACTTCTGGCCGCTTCCAAGGGATCTTCTGAGTTGGATATTGCTCCAATCGACGCAAGAATTCTTCCTATTCCATTTAGAATCTTTTGTTTCTCATTATCAATAACAATCCAACGCACAGCAAATCGTCTTTCATCTTGCAAATATTCATCAATATCAGCATCAGTAACATTTGGAATAAAAATCCCATCTTTATAAATTGCAATGTTACCTTTGTGCGCAAGCATAAATGCCATAAAAATTATAGGGATAGCCCCTTTTTTCAAACCAAAAGGAGGGGCTGCCCAAAAGGTGTGTATATCGGCAGCTGATATTTTGATGTTTGCGTTTTGTAGCAGTTCATACGTTTTATCCCAGATGGCTGAAAACGATGAGTTTATCCCGCGTGCAGGGGCGACAAAACGATAGTTTCCTGTATCGTCTTTTCTATATAATCCTGTCCGATATAAAATAGTTTCATACAGGCCTCGAGCAGCAGGATAACCTTCTATACCAAGATTAGGCTCTCCTTCATTTTCAAGCATTCGGTATAACAGCTCTCGTCTGGCTTTAACGCTATTACTTGACAAGTTGTCACGATTAACTAATTCACTCCACAACCGTGGAGCTTGGTAATAAACATTATCTGCAAGGTTAGATACAATTGAAGATAGAGTTCCTTTAGGCTCCCATTCAATATTATCAGCATACCAATGAGCTGTAGCTAATGCTTCTGCTAATTGCTCTTCTAATGTTGCCTGTGTTGCTGTTGTTCGAGCATGAACTTCTCGTCTGGCAACTGCATCACCATTAAGCTCGTGTCCGCGCTTAGTTAACACGGCTTGCAGTGCTAAAAGTTCGGTACCTAAATCTGCGATACGTAAATAGTTATGTGGTAATCCAACAACGATAGGCCATGGTTTAAACTGGGCCGCTTCAGAGCATAAGCGCTTAGCTTGATCTTCATTGATATTTTTGTCAGGTAGTACAAGCAGCAGTAGCCCAAACTCACCATTTTGGGGTTTAAAGGCAAGGGCATATTTATCTATATCATTTAATCCACAAATAGCAATTTTCATCCAACGAAATGTACCGGTCTGATGATAATGTCGCTTAGCGATAATTGGATAGAGATTAGCTAGCTTATTGAGCAGGTTGAAGTCTGTTCCTGACATTGTAGCACGAGCTTGTGAAACAGCTTGGTCTATATTAAAATCACTGCCTTCAAAAACAGACCAAGCACCTGTGTGTTTTTTAAAAATTATCACATGCCATTTAGAAAGATCATCGAGTGCTGATATGATTTTTTCTTTATCTAAATTTATGAA
>DAMDNS010000337.1:0-3793 GCA_032083605.1 Ureibacillus sp. | reverse complement strand
AGCCGGGCAAGCCAACGCAGAACGGATTTATTGAGAGTTTTAACGGACGTTTTCGCGATAAATGCCTGAATGAAAACTGGTTCAGTGACGTCAGTCATGTCAGGAATGGCATCAGGATTATAACGAATGTCACCCACACTCCATGCTGAATTATCTGACGCCGTGTGAATTTGCGGCGGCCTGGAGAAAGGGTAATTCTGATAGTGAAGGATCCGACATTACTAAGTGAGCGTTGTATCTAATCGTGGGGGCAGGTAAATATCATGGTATCAAAAGCAGTAGCGACCTATTTTTCTTTTTCAAGTTGATAAGTAATCTACGTTACCATTCTAGCAATACCTCCATACCGAGATAAGGACAGTTCAATGCTATTGGCGCTTTAAAATAAATTAATATTACAGCAATCTAATTTTCACGGAAAAATTCATTTCCCTAGTAATAACGCCATCAATTCATAGTGATGCAGATTAATGATTGCTCCCCAAAAGTTTTCATCATTTAGACAAGCAATAAAATTCAAAAATTTAAGCAAAGCACTTATATCATAGTAGAAAAGCTCAGAATGAAATTAATACTTAGTAAATCAGATATTACAGTCGATACATTAAAAATAATCAATAATCAATAATCAATAATCAATAATCAATAATCAATAATCAATAATGATTTAAGATGAAATCAAGAGCATCATCAAGACTTTCAAAAACATAGTCACTACACTGCCGAACCATCTCAAAATAATTTTTTTTCATATCATTTTCAATCTGATCGACAAGAATAATCTGTTTTCTAAGAGCTTTCGCGTATCCGACTTCCAAAGCAAGTGCATAACCTCCAGGATTACTTGACTCCATATTAGCTAATAAGATATCTGAATCTTCTATAGCATTCAGGTCCCATTGAGTATATTGAACCGGATCATCAATATGATGTTGACTTGGATCCTTTAATAGAAAATCATTTAGAGCTTCATGAGCAATCAACTGCCATTGAGATTTGAATCCTCCTGCCAAATATATAACTTTTTTTCGATTATTTAATTTCATCTTTTTTAAACTCTTTTAATTTTATTTCTGTTAATGCGACTGAAAATGGCGTAGTCATTGCTCTTTTATAAAAAATATCAGATTGTTTAAACAAACACCATACGCTTATACATAAAATGACTATTTGAACTGACCAATGAGGAGCCAATCGATAATGATGTAAGTACTCAGGGAAGAAAAATAAGCATATTGAAAAATCGATAATGAATATTGTTAATACAGTTCCAACACCACTACACAATAAAGATATGAACATAAAACGCCGTCCCAGAGCAGAGGCTTCTTGAGATATAGATAACGCGATATTTCTTAAATCATGATAACCCCAAGTATCAGTACCACTACATATATTTCCTTGGTTGACAATTTCTAAGAAAGTTTTATAAGATTGCTGCTCCTTAGCTTGGATCTCATCAAAACCTTTAGAAATATTCAACCACTTAAGGATACCTTTTAAAATTATTTGATAGAACGCAGAGATTATATGGCCTAGTGCAAAAAATATAGCTGCAAGAAACCACACTATTGCGCTTTTATCCATTGCCCCTATGATGCTTAAGAACCCCTCATCCCCAATATGCATGACAATGAAACCTGTAGCCATTACCAATCCAGGAATCCAGGCGCCAATAAAATCGTTGAAAAAATGAGCTAAAGTTTCTACTGCATCATCCATCTTCATTTACACACCGTAACAGTAGTCTTTATTGTACCCTATCAAATTAGCCTTTTCATGGCCAGTTCCCTCCTACAAAACTCTTCAGCGCAACAACCAAAATCAACCATTAAGCTACTGAATAAATGAAAGAAAAAATTATAAAACTACAATCTGTTAACATTTTATTTTATATCAAACCTACTACTGGAGAAAGTCTCCAGTTCCTGTACAATTTGCTCATATCTAGTTGTAACTGCATTAGGATAAGACATGGCTCATTTTTCAGGTCACGAGACATTCCCGTTAAGACAAATGTGGCTTAAAAAAGCTTACAGTTGCGCCACAGCGGATGGATACATTGATAAATCTGTTTTCTCTGATGACGAGGCTATCGCCAAATTTGGTGTTGGCAAAAATATGGTCGCATCAATCAAACATTGGGCACTAGCTTGTGAGGTCATGCAGGAAGAGGATGGCAGATTTAAACTTACTGAATTTTCTAGAAAAATTCTTGATGATACTGGATTAGATCCTTATTCAGAGCATCCTTCGACATCATGGCTAAGTCATTGGCAGCTAGCAGGAAGGGGGTATAGATCCACTACCTGGTACTGGTTTTTTAACCATGTGGTCTCCCCCACTTTTACACAAGAAGATCTTAGAAGCCTTTTAGCTGAATACGCAGCTAAATGCAGTCCTAGCCGAAAGCTATCCGCAATGACCCTCTCTCGAGATATTGAGACGTGCTTACGAAGTTATGCACCTAGGTCCAGTGGAAGCACACCAGAAGATTTCGCTGAGCCAATGCTTGGGGAACTTAGCCTTGTATCAGAAGAAAAAAAAGGACAGTTTGCGTTCCGCCGGGGACCAAAGATCACTCTGACGGATGGAGTATTTGCATATGCTTTAATCGACTATTGGGATCGTAAAGCTGAAAAAAGTAGCACGTTATCATTTGAGTCAATCGCTTATGGTGAAGGTTCATCTGGTAGAGTTTTTAAGCTTGATGAAGATTCTATTGCAGAACGTTTATTTGCTTTGGAGGAACTGACTGAGGGTTCATTTACATGGACAGAATCAGCAGGGATACGTCAAGTTCATCGAAAAACATCAGAAACAGAAAAAGTAATATTGAATATGCTCGGGAAGGCTTATGACTGAACATAATAAAAACCTGCTTTCAGAACAGGTTCATTTAGCAAGACAGTATCAACGTTCTATTCGTATTGATACCGACCTTGGTCGTGAAGATGCACTTGACGGCTATGTGAGTAATAGTACCGCAAAAACTCTACTTGATAATATGTCGAGTCAGTTGGTTAATAGCCAACAACGAGCTTTTACATGGACCGGTCCCTATGGGAGTGGTAAATCATCTCTCGCAATTGCTTTAGCGAGCGCATTATCACCCAATGAGGCTCTTCGTTGTAAAGCCAGAAATGTATTGAACGTAATACCAGATAGTGACTTCGATAAATTTTTCAAAGTTAAAAAAGGTTGGTTAGTATTACCTGTAGTTGGTCGACGAGGTAGTGTAATTCAGCAAATCGCACATACTTTGAATAAAGTATGTGAGCATGAAGGAGACTATACTAAATCAGCATCACTATTAATTAAATATCTCTGTTCTGTCGCAGAAAAAGAAAATGCAGATGGAACATTGCTCATTCTTGACGAGTTAGGGAAATTTCTTGAAGCATCAGCCTTAGGCAATGGCGATGATATTTACTTTTACCAAGAGTTAGCAGAAGCTGCAGCCCGCAGCAATGGTAAACTCATTATAATCGGTATACTTCACCAATCCTTTAGTCAATATGCTGCTCGTCTTGGTCTTGAGACTCGCGATGAGTGGGCCAAAATCCAGGGACGTTATACAGACATACCTCTTGTTGCCGGCAGCGATGAAATTGTAGAACTGATAAGTAAAGCAATTAAGGTTGATAAAAGACCTAAGCATGCCAAAATAGCAGCACTCATAGTTGCTAATGCAATACGAGAGCGACGTCCTATGGTTGGGGCTCAATATGAACACGCATTAGAGCTCTGCTGGCCATTACATCCAGTAATGGCTGCATTATTAGGCCCTATA
>DAMDNS010000336.1:0-3809 GCA_032083605.1 Ureibacillus sp. | reverse complement strand
TGGCGGTACGAGATTTTTTGGGAAGAAGCTTGTGGATTTGCTTATAGCAGAAGGACATGAGGTGACAATCGCAACTCGTGGGAAAACGGCCCATACTTTTGGAGACAAAGTAAATCATGTAATCGTGGACCGAACAAACAAAGAGGAGCTGGCATCAACCTTTCCTAGCCCGGAATGGGATATTATTCTTGATAATATTTGTTACTCTCCAAATGATGCTTTAGCTGCTTGTGAAATCTTTGCAGGAAAAACAAAGAAATATGTCTTTACTTCAACAATGTCTACCTATATGGATTTAGGAGCAGACCTCTCTGAAGCCGACTTTGATCCTTATACTTATGACATTCAATATGGAAGTGCACAAGAATTTTCATATGGGGAAGGGAAACGCCAAGCGGAGGCGGTATTTTTCCAAAAGGCAAACTTCCCGGTCGTTGCCGTTCGGTTCCCGATTGTTTTGGGGGAAGATGATTATACTAGACGATTGCATTTCCATGTTGAGAGGGTGGCAGAGGAGAAAGTTATCAGCTTCGTAAATATGGATGCACGCATGTCTTATATATTGTCGGACGATGCAAGCGAATTTTTAAAATTTGCAGGCTTTTCGGAGATTGTCGGTCCCTATAATGCTACATCGGCAGGTAATTATTCTTTAAGGGAATTAATGGACATCGTTGAACAAAATGTCGGAAGGAAAGCGAAAATGGTCCTAGTTGGAGATGAAGAGACAAGATCTCCATTTGCGGTGCCAACCGACTGGTATATGTCCCAACAAAAGTCGATAGCAGCTGGATTTACTTGCCAGCCGTTAGAAGAATGGCTTCCTGATTTAATTGCTAAGATATCTCGGGAAGTAAAATTGAATAATGCTTAATAGGCAACCGCTTTTATTTTGAACGAAGCCACTTTTGTAAAGTCTCTTTATAAAAGTGGTTTTTTGGTGATGGAAAAATGAAATTTGGTTTTGTGAAGGAGAAGTAAAGGGTATCTGGAAGTAGATGTTGTTGGGAGAGTTGATGAGTCTAATCATGAGGTTCTCATTCGAGATTAACTGCCTTCACCATCAAAATATGCAACTAAAGTCCTCAAATACTGCCGATTAAAATCGGGAAAATCAGGATAATACTTGTATAAGTTAAAATAGATTGTTCCTATCGAAAATAAAATGTTAAAATAACATGGATTGACTGGTAATATTTTCTTTGGCAGGTAAGGAAGGATTATAACTTCTTAGTACAATCTTGTCTTATTGCTAAGGGGCCGAGGGATATGGCAAGTTTTAATTGACATCAGGGAGTGGGACGTTTGAAGAGAAAGCCAAAAAAGTACACAACATTTGAAAATGTCGTATTATTTCCTGGTACAGTTGAAAATTTAATAGCTCGTGCACATGAATACGTAGAAAGCTACCAATATGATTTAGCAAATAACAGCTTTGAAGAAGCATTAAAATATACTGAAGGCGATGAAGTAACTCTTAGTGTCTATGCTTATTCTCTATATGAAACAAAATCTTTTGAAAAAGCAAAAGTGGTTTGTGAGCAATTATTAAGCATTGGTCCTACTATGTATTTAGAAGTAATGGAATTGTATCTGACGATTTGCATGCAGTTAAAACAATACAAGCAAGTTGAAAGTATCATTACTTCATTATTGGAGGAAGGGGCTATTCCTCAAGAGCAAATAGATAAATTTGAACGACTTAAAGATATAAATGCAAATATTGCCGATAATGCGAAAAAACAGGAAGATACCATTGCTGGCGTGAATGAAATAGATCAGGATCTATACCAGCTAGAGCAATTTTTAACACTATCCCCAAGTAAACAACTAACCTTGGTACATGAGCTAACGACCATGAATATTCGCCCTATCATGCAGCAGCTAAAGGCGATTATCGAAAACGAAGCAACACATCCTTTCATTAAAAGTATTGTATTGATTTTGTTGGTCGAGCAGCAGGTGGACGTGAATATAAAGATTAGCAAATTTAATCAGGAAAAGTATGTGAATCCTTCGGTATTGGAATTACCAACGAAAATGCCTCAATTCACTGCAGTTTCAAAAATTATAATAGATAAATTAGAGAAAGAACCGTCTACTTTAGAAATGGTAGAATACTTACTTTCGAAACATGCTATTGTTACTTATCCATTTGAATGGCTCCATTATGAGACGGAAGATGTAGCGTTAAGCTATATTGATTTGGTCAAGACAATGTTTGGCAGTGTTCAAGAAATGGATTATGAGCTGGTAGAATTTTTACAAACTCTCGAAAAGTTAACAGAACTACAAGAAGTATGAAAAAAGTTGAAACTACGAGTATCTATGTTATACTAAAATGGTTGTCAAAATCGTAGATACGAGTGGTTTGTCTAACAATTGTAAACTAATTTTGGAGGTATTATATATGTCAGCGAAATGGGAAAAACAAGAAGGTAATATTGGTACATTAACAATCGAAGTACCAGCTGAAGAAGTAAATAAAGCAATCGATAAAGCTTTTGCTAAAGTTGTAAAAGAAATCAACGTGCCTGGATTCCGTAAAGGGAAAATGCCGCGTCCAATGTTCGAGAAACGCTTTGGCGTAGAAGCTCTATACCAAGATGCTTTAGAAATTCTAGTTCCAGATGCATACTCAAATGCAATCGACGAAACTGGTATCACTCCAGTTGATTACCCAGAAATCGATGGAACAGAAAATTTCTCTAAAGGAGAAAGCTTCACTTTCACAGCTAAAGTTACTGTGAAACCAGAACCAAAACTTGGTGACTATAAAGGTTTAGAAGTTAAAAAGGCTGAAACTGTTGTAACTGACGAAGAAGTAGAAGCTCAAATCGAAGAGCAATTAGCTCGTAAAGCTGAATTAGAAGTTAAAGAAGATGAAGCAATCGTTACTGGCGACACTGCTACTATCGATTTCGAAGGTTTCTTGGGTGATGAAGCATTCGAAGGCGGTAAAGGAGAAGACTACGCATTAGAAATCGGTTCTGGTTCTTTCATTCCAGGATTTGAAGAACAATTAGTAGGTTTAAAAGCTGGAGAATCTAAAGACGTTGTTGTGACATTCCCAGAAGAGTATCACGCTGCTGAATTAGCTGGTAAAGAAGCTACTTTCAAAGTAGCTGTTAAAGAAGTTAAAACAAAAGTTCTTCCAGAATTAAACGACGAATTCGCTAAAGAAATCGACCCAGAAGTTGAATCTTTAGACGCATTGCGTGCAAAAATCAAAGAACAAACTACTGAGCAAAAGAAAGCGGATGCTGAAAGTGCATTACGTGATGAGTTAGTAGAAAAAGCTGCTCAAAATGCTGAAATTGAAATTCCTGAAAGCATGACTCACAACGAAATTCACCGTATGATCGATGAATTCGGACAACGCTTACAAATGCAAGGTATGACATTAGATCTTTACTACCAATTCTCTGGTCAAGACGAGCATGCATTACATGAACAAATGCGTCCGGAAGCTGAAAATCGCGTACGTGTTTCATTAGTGCTAGAAGCAATCGCTAAAGCGGAAAATATCACAGTAACTGAAGAAGATGTTAAAGCTGAATTAGAAAAAATGTCTGGTCAATTCGGTATGACTGCAGATCAAATCTTAGCTGCATTAGGTGGAACTACTGAAATTTTAGAGAACGATATCCGTACTCAAAAAACTGTAGAATTCTTAGTTGAAAATGCAAAAATTGCTGAATAATTTTTACTTTTCTAGTACAATGTAATTGCTTGTAAAAATGTAAAATGTTAGTTTAATATTAGATAGTAATTAACAAGGTACGGCATATTACCGTACCTTGTTTTCA
>DAMDNS010000335.1:0-3829 GCA_032083605.1 Ureibacillus sp. | reverse complement strand
AAAAAGCATGACAAATAATTCAGAACAGCTCTCTTTTGTCCATGATACTCAAGCAGACAACACACCTGTTGTCTGTCTGGGTATGACATTTGAAAATGAAGAAGCAAGAAGAGAATATTTCCGGGATGAATTACGAAAAAAATTACCGGAGTTAAAGAATATTGAAGGTTTTCCAATTGGGGAGGATGAAGATATCATCACGCTCTCGGATCCGCCATATTACACAGCTTGTCCGAATCCATGGATAAATGACTTTATTGAAGAATGGGAAAAAGAAAAGCTGACGAAATATAGTCGGGACCCAGAAGAGGAATATCAAGTAGAGCCTTTTACAAATGATGTTACAGAAGGGAAAAACGATTATATTTACAATGCCCATTTCTATCACACAAAAGTGCCGTACAAAGCCATTTTGAAGTATATTCTCCATTACACAAAACCAGGAGATACGATTTTAGATGGGTTCAGTGGCTCCGGTATGACAGGGATTGCTGCCCAAATGTGTGAGTATGAAGAACAGGTAAAAGCAGTTTCGAATGATGCATCGAAATTAGGAAAGAGAAACAGCATTCTTTCTGATTTGTCTCCTTTTGCAACCTTTATCTCCAAAAATAATAATATTATCGGAAAAATCCATGAGGTAGAAGCCTTTGTAGAAGACATTATCGAGAAACTCATTGTAGAAAACAAAGACTTACTTCAAACAAAGCATACCGGCTGGAAACGTGGAACAAAAGAACAGGATCTCAGAAAAAATAGAGATGAGGACAGTACGCATGGTAACGGGGTCATCAATTATACGGTTTGGTCTGACGTATTTTTATGTTCAAACTGTAACGAAGAATTAATTTACTGGGATTTAGTTTTTCAAGGACCCGGAGAATCATTAAATAAAGAGCTGGTATGTAATAGCTGTGGTGCGATCCAAAATAAAAACACACTCAATCGAAACTTCGAAAAGCACTTTATAAATGCTATAAATGAAACGATCGAAATGGCAAAGCAAGTACCAGTTTTAATAAATTATACTTATAATGGCGAACGATTTGAAAAATATCCAGACCAGCATGATTTGAACAAGCTAAAAGAAATTCAAAATGAAAATTTTGCATTCAAAGCAATGGAAATTCCTGAAGGGTTTAATACAAATCAGCCTAAAAAATCGCATGGACTGAAATACAATTTTCAATTCTTCTCCGATATGAATTTATATTTCTTTAATTCTTTATATAGCGAAATCTATAATAATCGTGAATTGGATGGGTATCAAAAACATTTCCTTCAATTTTTAATTTCAGCTTCTCTTCAAAGAACCATCAAGCTGAATCGCTATATGCCAAATCACGATCGCCATGTAGGACCATTATCGGGCACATTATATATTCCACAGCTTATTGCCGAGATTCCGCTAATTTTTTATATAAAGGATAAGTGGAAGGATTTAAAAAAAGCTGGAGATTTGTTGAATAAGGTAGGGAATAATATTGTCACTACCCAAAGTACCGGACATTTAGTCCAAATCCCTGACAACTCGATCGATTATATATTTACGGACCCTCCATTTGGAGAGAATTTAAACTATTCCGAGCTGAATTTTATTTATGAAAGTTTCCTGGGTGTTCTAACAAATAACAATCAAGAAGCTATCATGAACCAATTCCAAAATAAAGGGATCTTTGAATATCAAAAATTGATGGAAAAATGCTTTAGCCAGATGTTTCGTATTTTAAAATCAGGTCGATGGATTACGGTAGAATTCAGTAACTCAAAAAATTCTGTTTGGAATTCCATACAAGAAGCCTTAACAAAAGTAGGCTTTGTGATTGCGGATGTACGAGTACTTGATAAGAAGAAAGGGACTACGAAGCAAATGTCCTATATGAATACTGCAAAACAAGATTTGATCATCTCTGCATATAAGCCATCGAACGAAAATATTCAAAAGATGCGTGAGCAAAAAAATACGCATGACTCAGCGTGGACGTTTATTACACAGCATTTAGAAAAGCTACCCGTATTTTTGGGTACAAAAGGCGAGGCGTTGGTCATTATGGAAAGAACGCCGCGAGTATTATTTGATCGAATGGTTGCCTATCATGTGCAAAATGGTCTGCCAGTACCGATTTCATCTTCGGAATTCCAAACTGGTGTCGTACAACGTTTCCCAATGCGTGATGGGATGGCATTTTTAGAATCCCAAGTGGCAGCATATGATAAAAAACGTACGCTGGTCAAAGAATTTTCTCAAATGAGCCTATTCGTATCAGATGAGAATAGTGCAATAGAATGGCTTAGACAGCAACTTATGAAGAAACCACAAACAAGACAGGAATTACATCCACACTTCATGAAAGAAATTCAGCATATCTCCAAACATGAAAAGCTGCCCGAGCTAGATGATTTACTAGTGCAAAACTTTTTGCGTTATGAAGATGAAGCCATTGTACCAGATCAGATTGCAAGTTATTTACGACGCAGCTACCATGATCTTAGAGGGCTCGAAAGTAATGATGAGAAATTAAAACAAAAAGCATTACATCGTTGGTACGTCCCAGATCCAAATAAACAAGCAGATCTAGAAAAATTGCGCGAAAAAATGCTTCTTCGTGAATTTGAAAGTTATATAGAGGAAATTGGAACACATAAGAAAAAATTAAAGCAATTCCGTACAGAAGCAATCCGTGCTGGCTTTAAGAAGGCATGGGGAGAAAAAGATTATCAAAAAATAGTAGAAGTTGGGGACCGTTTACCTGAGTCAGTCATTCAGGAAGACGACAAGCTTCTCATGTATTATGACAATGCATTGGTTCGTATAGAAATGTAAAGGCAGGTGATAAGATTGAACTGGGATGAAAAAATTACATCTTACTTCTCCATTAAAGGGGCATTGTATGTAATAGCAGATTTTCATGGTTTGTTAACTCAAGAAGATGTACAGGCTACTTTGAAAAAAATGAATTGTTTCATTGCAACGTCGGATGATCCAGTTTTACTTCGGTTGATGTATGAAAGAGATTTTCGACATGTTTCAAGAGAGAAAAGAGCTACAATGCTGGTTGTATTGCCCGATCAACAGTTCAATCTTATTCCATTCGATCTGCTTGAACAAGCACACCGGATATCTCTGTCTTCAGAAATGCTTTTTCCTAAGTTGGATTCAACAGCGGTGCACTTATGTCCAATCGCCTATTATGAAAAATTATTTTCAAAACAAGATAGATTAACTGTCCAGCTCACTTTTAAAGAATCTCTTCAATATATTCTGGAAGCAGTTTTAGAGGAAGAGCTTCGTTATATCCTCAGTGACGTGGATTTGGTCAAAGCAGCAATGAACTATTTCAACCATTTTGATATGGGATTGCCCGAGCAGTTAATTAGTGAGTTTAGTAGAGTGCTGCAACAAAAACGCATGCTGGTTCCTGCTGATATTTATGAATGTTTTAAATCAAAGGAGAACCTATCAAAATTTTTAAATGCGCGATGGAAAGAATACGTAACAGATTACGTTCAAGAGAATAGTGGAAGTATATATAAAAATGCGAACCGATATTTTGCTGATTTAACTGTCAGGCAGCAATTAAATAAATGGATTGAACCCATTGAGGTAAGAGCTGATCTACCAGTCGAACCTTGGATGAAGGGAATCGTAGTTGTAAAAGAAACTTTTCAAGAGTTGCGCAGGACATCCCTAGATTCTTTAAAAGGTGATTATTCGGCATTTGAGTTAAAAGAATGGCGTGCATTTGCGAATACTCTTGGGGAAGCAAAAGCGGAGTATTTTGAAGAGGCTCTATCTATTGAAAAAATAAAAGAAATCACTAATGAGGCA
>DAMDNS010000334.1:0-3850 GCA_032083605.1 Ureibacillus sp. | reverse complement strand
TGTTCCAGTTCCGGGTGCATGGGCTGGGTCCAATACGTCGATATCGATTGTTACGTATACATTGCGGCCAGCTAATGTTGGCAATACTTCTTTTAGTGGCTCTAGCACTTCAAATGGGGAGATGTGCATGCCATTTTCTTTTGCCCATTCGAATTCCTCTTTCAAGCCTGAACGGATACCAAATGAGTAGACATTTTTCGGCCCGATTTGATCGGCAATTTTACGGATTGGCGTTGCATGTGAATATGGCTCGCCTTCGTAATCTGTACGTAGGTCCGTGTGTGCATCGAAATGAATCACAGCTAAGTCATTATATTTTTCATAAACGGCTTCCATAACAGGTAGAGATACTAAATGCTCTCCGCCCATACCAACTGGTACTTTGCCATCTGCTAATACTTTTCGTACATATTCTTTAATTTCCTTTAATGATTTTTCAGGGTTACCGAAAGGAAGTGGAATGTCCCCTGCATCAAAGAATTTTACATCATCTAATTCACGATCTAAGTATAGGCTGTATTCCTCTAACCCGATCGACACCTCGCGAATACGAGCTGGACCGAAACGAGAACCTGGACGATAGCTTACTGTCCAGTCCATCGGCATCCCATAAAGGACAGCTTTCGATTCTTCATAATTTGGATGACTTTTAATAAATACATTTCCTGAATAAGTTTCATCAAATCTCATTTATTTTTCACCTTCAATTCTTATTTTCAACCATAAAAAAGCATGAGAACTCCCTTTGCTTCTTACTTGTAAATAGAAGCAACCTGCGTTTCACTTTATCATATTTTGTCGATTATTTGTTCAACTCAAACTAGAATCGGATAACTTTTTTTGAGTTATTCAATATCCCTTACTACTTTTTTAGCACAATAGAACTGTTTCTCTCGTTCCATTGCATAAAAATTGCAAAAGCTAGGTCTTTTGAAACTTTTTTCGACTTTATTCGTATATGATTATATAAATGGATTTTTTTAGAACCCGATCCATTTATCTTGAAACTCTCTTACCGCTTGCTAAAGGAAAATATCGTTTTCCCTGCTAAAACAAACCAGCCACTTGAAAAAATTATAGATAATTTTAGACAAGTTGCAACAGTTTTTTTATGTATAAAACCGATTAAAGGTTGATTTTCAAGTCTATACTATAGTTTGTATAAAAAATGAATGGGGTGAAATGCGGATGAAACGAGAAACTTATAGGCGACAAAGAAAAAGGAGAAAATGGCTAAAGTATACAACTTTTACTGCGATAGCGGCTGTATTTGCAGTTGTTGTCGGGCTCATTGCTTTGCGTGTATATGCTCAAATTGCTGGTGCTCCTCCATTAACCGTACCAAAAGCATCCGTGTTTTTTGATAATAATGGAAACAGAATCGGTGATTACTTCTCTGCTGAGAGGCGTTATTGGGTAGAATTAGATGAAATCTCGCCATATTTAATCGATGCAACCGTCGCAGTTGAAGATAAAGATTACTATGAACATAATGGCTTTGATTATTCACGTATTGCTAGTGCCATTTTAAAAGATTTAAAAACACAAAGTATGGCTGAAGGTGCTAGTACGATTAGTATGCAATTGGCTCGTAACCTTTACCTTACAATGGATAAAACCTGGACAAGAAAAATTCAGGAAGCCTTGTATGCCTACCGATTGGAATTATTCTATGATAAAGAAGAAATCTTGGAGGGCTACTTAAATACCGTAAACTATGGACATGGCATGTACGGAATTGAAGCTGCCAGCAAGTACTATTTCGGTAAATCGGCAAGTGAATTAACCTTGGCCGAATCTGCTTTATTAGCCGGTGTTCCAAAAGGGCCAAGTATATATTCGCCCATTAATGATTATGAAAAAGCGACGAATCGCCAAGCAGTTATCTTGGAGTTAATGGACAAGCAAAAATATATTTCAGCCGAAGAAAAAAATCGTGCCAATAACGAAGAAATTGTTTTGAAAAATGAACAGTGGACAGCAGCTAAGTCAAATGCTCCCTACTTCCTGGATCTGGCATGGCAGGAAGCAACTAAAATTCTGGAAAAAGAAGATCTTAATATCCGCGAGGGTGGCTGGTCCATTAAAACAACTTTAAACCAAGCCCACCAAAACGCTGCAGATGAAGCCATCAATAAAAATATGCCTGACAGTGATTTGCAGGTTGGCTTTGTAAGCATGGATGTGAATACCGGACAGGTTACAGCTTTAGTAGGCGGGCGCAGCTATGAAGAAAGCTCCTTCAACCGAGTAACTCAAGGGGTGCGTCAACCCGGCTCTTCCATTAAGCCCTTCCTGTATGCGGCTGCTTTAGAAAATGGATTTTCTCCATTAACATTTCAAGAGGTTGGCGAAACAATTTTCACCTATGATAATGGTCGAGCTACCTATAAGCCGCAGAATGTAAATGGACAATTTGCGGATGGCCAAATGTCTCTCGCTCAAGCGATTGCAATCTCTGATAATATCTATGCTGTTAAAACCTTGGAGAAAATCGGATATGAGCCTTATAAAGATGTGTTGGATCGTTTTAACCTAAATTACTCTGAAGCAAATAATCCATCGATTGCCCTGGGAACAACTGAGAATTCCCTGTTCAATCTAACAAGTGCTTATAATACGATTGCCAATAGCGGAAAAGAAACAAAACCAACCACAATTCTTGAAATTAAAAATGCGGATGGTGAGGTTGTATACGAATATAAAAGTGCGAAAAGTGAACAAGTCATCTCCAAAGAAAATGCCTTTTTATTAACAGACATGATGACCGGTATTTTCGATCCCGTGTTTAGTGATTATTCACCGGCTACCGGGGTTTCATTACGCCCGCGCATGACTCACACATATGCGGCTAAATCAGGTACAACAGTAAGCGATCAGTGGTTGGTCGGTTATACACCAAGTGTGACAGCGGGGGTTTGGAATGGCTATGACCAAGGGAAAACCCTTTCCGTACAGCAGGATATGGCGGCTTCCAAACAAGTATGGATTGATTTCATGGAAACCATCAATAAAGGAAAGCCAAACGAAACCTTCAAACCTCCAAAGGGCGTGGAGAAGGTTTTAATCGATATTGAAACAGGAAAGCTTGCAACCGAGGCTTGTCCTAAACAAAGAATGGTTTACGTAAAAACTGCAGATATTCCAAAAGAGAAATGCTCTGAGTTTGAATTCTTTAATGAGGATTCATGGAAGGACTTCTTGGACCTCTTCCCTTTTGAAGCATTTAAAGGGTTCTTTAACTAACTAATAAAAGCTCTATCTTATAGTGAAGTTTTTCGCTAACAAGAAAGAGCTTTTTATTTATTGTCAAAAATTAGTATATTAATATAAAAAATATCGATTTTCTAGGTTAAGAAAAATCGATTTTTTATGGCAAACGAAAGTATGAGATTCATGGGGCATCCGGCTTGGGAATTTTCAAATGCCGCATAACTCTCAAACATTTCGTTCAGCCAAGTGTCCTAGCTTACTATTTAAGCTATTTTCAGTGTACTTTTTTTCAAACTTAGTTTCAACAATGGATTAAATCTAACGTTAAATTGTCACATTTTGTTCAAATTTAAAATTATTTTTCCACTATAAACTATTGACTAAATATTATTTCCGAAATGTAATTAAGCTTCTTTCAAATACAGTTCTATTCTTTGTTGACCGTTAAATCGTTTCGAAGCTGTTCATCGCTTCGTTCCCACATTTCTAAATTATGCGTTTTTAAGAAATCTGCCAGCACTTCTTTAGAGACATCGTCCATATAATCCACCATGATTTTACGTTTCATGGATTTGTCCATTCTATTGACATGGTCGGCCAAGATTTTGTAGCCACGGCGCTTTTCTTTGTTTACAAC
>DAMDNS010000333.1:0-3853 GCA_032083605.1 Ureibacillus sp. | reverse complement strand
GACAGTTTGCAATAAAATATATGTACAATAAGTGATTTTTTTCCTATGAATGGGGTGATGTCGATGCGAATTTCAGCTTTAAATAATGATTATTTCGAAGAGCGACGCCGTGTCCTGCAACGCAAGGAAGCAAATGACGCCTATAAAAAGAATGCCATTTACACGCAAGCAAAAAAGAATCCGATGCTTAAAATTTTGGAAGACTTATTATCGGGAAAAACCGAAAAAGAGCTCTTTGAGAAGAATCTTCCTTCGTTAAATGATGAAAGTGAAAAGCATAATCCTTTAACAGTTGAAGTGGGGGATGATAATCTATCATTGATCGAATCACCACCGTTGGAAATGACCTCTGAAATGCTTCAGCAATCATCTATGGAAGCAGTAAGTGACGAAGAAAATGTAAACCGAATTTCACAAGAACAGTTCGACTTCTTTAACCCTGAAATGCATGCTCCTGCTACTGACAGAAACACAATCATTAATTATCCATTCAATGGCAGCTTTGAAAGGGTGGTTATTGAAAAAACCTACACTCAAGCAGCTTCAAGCTATGGCTACCATATGCAGATGGCACAAAATGGCTTCAAGCTGGAGCAATCAATCTTTTCATATAGTGCATAAGAGGGAGCTGTCTCATTCAAATGAGACAGCTTTTTTTAGATGAAAAAGCTCCCAAAAGCTTCTGAAATGAAACTCTTGGGAGCAAAACTTTTTTAAACTATTTAAGACCTGGAATCCATAAGGAAAGGGCAGGAATATAAGTTAGTAGCAGTAAGACAACAATCGAAACAATTAGGAATGGCCATAGCGATTTAACAAGTGAGCCAATTGAAACCTTTGTAATCGATGAAGCAATGAATAATCCGGAACCAACAGGTGGTGTCAAAATACCGATTGTTAAGTTGATGCAAATGATGATACCAAAGTGTACTGGATCTACGTTGTATGCTGGCAATAATGGCATAAAGATCGGAACCAAAATAACTAAGGCAGCAATTCCATCCATGAACATCCCAACAAATAGCAAGAAAATATTTACTAATAATAGGAAGACAATTGGACTATCAGATAGGCTTACCATCCATGCCGCAATTTGTTGTGGCACTTGTTCGAAAGATAGCATCCAGCCAAAGATATTCGCCATTGCAATCAAAACAGTAATAACCGAAGTTGTGATTACCGTGGAAGAAAAGATGCCAGGCAGTTGGGAGATTTTCAATTCACGATACACAAATAACCCGACCACTAACGCAACAACACTGGCAATAGCTGCAGATTCAGTTGCTGTAAATACCCCTGATAGAATTCCGACAATAATAATGACTGGCACTAATAGGGCAGGGATTACTTTAATGAATGAATCTAGTTTTTCTTTCATAGAAGTACGTTCTTGTTTAGGCCATTGTTGCTTCATCCCGATGATTGCAATAATAATCATAAAGGATACACCTAGTAGAATTCCCGGAATAACTCCAGCCATGAACATTTCTCCAATTGATGCTCCTGAGCTTACACCGTAAATAATGAACATCATACTTGGAGGAATAATCGGTCCTAAAAGCCCCGCAGCCGCTGTAATCGCCGTACTGAATTCTTTTGAGTAGCCTGATTTCTCCATTTCCGGAACCATTGTTCTGCTCATCATTGCGATTTGTGCAGTAGCAGAACCGATAATAGCAGCTAGCATCATGTTGGCAATTACATTTACGTATGCTAGTCCTCCTAGATAATGGCCGAAAAACTGCTTCGCAACATTTACTAGTCGTTTTGTAATCCCACCTGAGTTCATAAGCTCGCCGGCTAGCATAAATAGTGGGATTGCTAACAGCCCGTAGTTTTCCATCCCTGAATATAGTCGTTGAGGTACAGTTAAGAGCAGCCCCATATTATCTGTTGCAAAGATATAAATAACTGTAGTCATTCCCAAAACATAGGCAATTGGAACGCCTAACAATAATAGAACGGCAAAACAAATCAATGCTATTGTCATTGTAGGGATTCCTCCTGTTCGCTATCACTAAAATCTATGAATATATTCGCCAGTACGTGGAAAACTGAGAAAACAAAACTCACTGGAATACTAAAATAGAAATAGATTTTAGGAATATTCATCGCAGTGGAAGTTTGCACTAGGATACTAGGCATGCTGATCCATACAATTGCCAAATATAAAATATACGCAACGAATGCTAAAAGAAGGATATTGCTTAAAGCTTGAACATATTTCTTAAATTTAACAGGAACTAAATCTGTCAAAATGGTAATAGAAGGAGATGCTTTTTCTTTTAAGGATAAGCTTCCTCCGATAAAGGTGATCCAGATTAAACAGAAAATGGCTAACTCATCAGACCAGAAAAGGGGAGACTTCAGCACATAACGGAAAAATACGCCTGCTGCTAATGAAACAAGTAATCCGATTGCCAAGATAATGGCTAATACTTTTTCTATACTAAAGACGAAATTATTTATCTTTTTTACTATCTTCAAAAGATCACCTTCTAACTTATGGATTATGTAAACCGAGCTACCGATTATATGAAAGGGGGACTTTTCCATCCATGATAGATAGGAGAAAGTCCCATTTCTAATAGTTATTCTATTCTTAAGCTACTGAAATTATTTACTTTTGCGCTGCTTCGATAAATGCTTTAATAATATCTGATTTACCAGAAAACTCTTCGCGAACTTGATCTGTAACAGCTTGGAATTCAGCAGTATCAATTTCTTCTAATACTTCAACTCCAGCAGCCTTTAAAGTTTCAAGGTTAGAGGCTTCACGCTTAATCGCTTCATCTACACCCCAGTCAACAGCCGATTTCATTGCTTGTTTTACAATATCCTGTTCTTCAGGCGATAATTGGTCGTAAATTTGTTGACTCATTACAATAACTGTTGGGAATGTCATTTGATTTGTAAGTGTTAAATATTTAGCATTTTCATAGTACTTTTCAGTTACTAAAGCATCTAAGTCGATATCAATACCATCAATAACGCCAGTTTGCAGAGAAGTATATACTTCTGTTAAAGGCATTGCTGTTGGACCGGCACCAACCTTTTCCCAATATGATTGCATTGCTGGGCTACCGATAATACGGATTTTTTTACCTTTTAAATCAGCTGGTGTTTCAGCAAAGCCGTCTTTCATAAGAACGTGACGGTTACCTGCAAATGCAAAGTCAAGTCCTACCAAACCTTGTGAGCTTAAGCTTTCCAGCATTTGTTTCGCTTCATCTGTTTCACGCATTGCAACTGCTTCTTCTAAGTTATTGAATAGATACGGCATAAACCAGCCGTTTAATGAATCTTCACGTGTACTCATATATGCGTTTGTCATAAATCCAAAATCAATTGCACCAGTTTCAATTTGTTGAACCATGTCTGCTTCAGCCCCAAGTTGAGAAGCAGGGTAGATTTCAACCTTTAGTTTTCCATCTGAAAGTTTCTCTAATTCTTCCCCGAATTTTTTTGCTGTTGCATTCCAAACGTGAGATTCTTGTACAACGTGAGCAATTTTAAATGTACGTGTATCTCCATCACTTGCGCCGTCACTAGTTCCTTCAGTCGAGCCTGATGTGTCTGTGCTTTCTACACAAGCTGCAAGCACAACAGCAAGAATTGATAGCGTTAACAATAACCAATACTTTTTGAATTTCATTGAATTTCCCCCTCAAATAATCCCTTTATATGTAATGGTCACCATAGTCCTAGTTAACACTATCCCAATAAGTAGTTTTATAGGATAACAGGTAACTAGAAAATTATTTGGCAACCTAAATACCTTAAGTAAAGTGATAAATCCCCAATTTAACTCTTTTGATATAGTATTCAAATTATTCTAAAAATAAGCGTTTTC
>DAMDNS010000332.1:0-3862 GCA_032083605.1 Ureibacillus sp. | reverse complement strand
ATCATCTTGCTCTGGATTTAACGCCCCCGACCAGTATTCTTTAGAAAACTGAATGGCAACGGTGCTTTCTCTTTTCGGTATGTCTGGCCTTACCGCTTGAATATTGCGCTCATATTGATCAATAGCAGCTAGATTGTACCAAGGAACTATATGATCCTGGTATTGAACATACATCGACATACGTTGTTCCATAATGGCTTCCCGAGAAGGTGCTTCATTTGCATTTACGACATCGGAAAGGAACGTACTACTAACTAATATCAAAATAAACCATGGAATCAAATGCCGAGCCAAATAGAAACCTCCTTTCTTCATTAGAATGTGCGAAAAAAATGAATCCATGAGTAGTGAAATATTTGGTTTCATAAACAAAATGGATTATCTATATGAATCAAAAGGATTTGCTCTAAAACTACTCCTAATGCAAATATTTTGTTCAATTCGTGGAATATTATTTGAAGAAGTTTTTGTCATTCCTTAGCAAACCTATAGGAGATAACCTTTCTTTTATGGTAAGATGAGGGAAAAATAATAGGGGGAACTTTATCATGGAAAATTTACAATCAGTTGAACAATTTGAACAGCTTAAAGCGGAAGGAAAAACAATCTTTATGTTTTCAGCAGATTGGTGTGGAGATTGCCGTTTCATAGATCCTGTTATGCCTACAATTGAAGAAAAATATGCAGACACATATACATTCGTAAAAGTGGATCGTGATGAATTCATCGATTTATGCATCCAGCTTGATGTATTCGGTATCCCAAGCTTCCTCGCTTATAATAACAATGAAGAAACTGGCCGTTTTGTAAGTAAAGATCGCAAAACACAGGAAGAAATCGAAGCCTTCATTGATGGTTTAAAATAACAATCATGTTTTTCGGATCTGCGGGCACTATAACTATATAAACAATTTAGAACAAAGCGCAAGCGCCCTGATTAGCCCCGCCAAGCGCTGGAAGGTCCGAAAGTGTTTAACTTTCGACCGAGGGGCTGGGTGCTGGAGCTAGATGTAGAATTAACTTTTCAAAAATTTTTTCCACAAACATATAAAAACGCCTTCAAACAAGACGCTTTTCCCTAGATAAATGAGTGATATGGCCGTAGAAAATAACATCCCCAACGCAATAGGCGAAGGGGGTTTTTTGCGTTTATTTTTTATAGTCAATAGGTTGGAGTTGAATTACATTCATAGCAATACCTATTTTGGGGGATTTACAGCACTTCGCACAAGCCAAGTGGCAGTCCTTGCTAATATTTCCGTTCGCAGCTGCACAAATTCTTCATATTCATAAAAAAATAAAAGCTTTTGTTCCATTACATTTCTTCCTGTAGGTGTCTTTGTCAAAACAAAATGCGCAAAGGACTCGGAAAAGTCCTCTTCCGGAGAATACATAGCATATTTCGAAACGTAAAAGTCCTCCCAGTCCCCCTGTCCACCAGTCTCCCAAAACAATTTATAAAAATCGCTTAAATAAGCGCCCTCATAAAAACAGCCCGAATCCTTCAAATACAGCGACTTGCATCTTCCTTCCGGCATCCTGAAATTGATTTGACTTTGATTTAATGAAAGGAAATGCCCATATTCATGTAAATATGTAACAAGAGTTTCCGAAGCAAGCTCGATGTCTTCATTATTCATGCCTAAAGTCCAATATTTCCCACGTCTATCCTGCAAGGACACATACGCAAGTGTATCCCCGCTTTCAAATACTTCAAATTGATTGATCTCTTTTCGGTATTGCTCTGGTATTAACCAACTAAAGCTAAACCAGAGATTCGAATGATATTCCAGTACTGTATCGGATATTTCCTGTTCAGAATATAGCCTTTCTCCCTCATTATCGACCGTATAGCTTGCGAGTAAGGTGATCCCTTCAGAACCAGTTGCCACAGATTCTTCATAAACTAGTGAGCCATAATCATCTTCAAGATTCCCAACTACCTTATTCCCCCACTCGATGCAGGAGGTACTATCATTACATTCAATCTTCAAGGAACAAGTTTTTTCATCTTTAATATAGATTTCATCGCGATTACAAATATTTAACAACTCAATCTCGTCACTGGAAGTCTCCAATGCTAAAATATCTTCTTCCGAACCTTCTACAATCGTACTTGCTTCAATCGCTGGTTTGGCATTTACCGTGACAACTGGATTTCCCTCCACTGACTCTTTACAACCAACCAAAAGTAAAACGATGGCAATTAAGAGAAAGCGGGAAAGCTTCAAAAGGGTACCTCCCTCCTTTATATAGGTCACTATATATTACTAAATTCAGCTATTTGTAATGAATGAAATCTAAACATTTTTTGTCGCTTCCATATTACATTTTCCTTAATTAACTCAGCAAAATCGACATCAATAAATCTATATCCAGATAATTTCACTATTTGTTCAAGCTACTCAAAAAAATACCAAAAACACCATCCCTAGAGAAATGGTGTTTTGAGCTTTGTCCTCATTGTAGTTTTCAATTTTTTAAAGATAGCCTCGCTCATCGAACGGTTGCAGTTGATTCAGCCACTTTTCCTCCAAAACCTTCAGAGCTTCCTTTTCGTTAAAATAGGGATCACTTTCATCCTTTTTCAATGTCTCTAAAATTTCAATGGAGAAAGAATCCTTACCGAATTCATTCCAATCCGATTGAAGCCCTTTATTGTTATGCGTGTTATTGTTGAGCATAAACTTAACTCCATTAATGGTCTTTAAATTTCGAGTGCTCTCCACAAACAGCTTCCCATTTACATTATTTTTCACTTGATATACCCCGGCAACGATTTCAATTTCTTGATATTGATGCTTCATTTCCTTTTTTCGATCCACTTTAAGCCACTTCCCTTTTTTTGCATTTTCTATCCTAATTTTTTACCCAATACGCACTTCCATCGGCTTTTCTATCAAAAAATCCATACTCGATTAGGTACCTTCTCAGTAATACAAAGTCTTCATATATTTCTTTTAAGACTACATTCATTTCTTTTTCGGTATAGATCGCCGTTTTATCGAACCTTTCTACAATTGCTCGTAAAATGACAATTCGTTGCTTTTCCTTTGGCGGAAATTTCATTAATGGTCCATTTAACCCTGTAGTAAAATATTTTTCTAATATCTTCGATTGCTCCTCTGTTGTTACCGAATACCGGTCATCCACCATTGTTGCGTGCTTATGAGGTGGTACAAAGGCAGGGGCATTCTGATCCTTTTCCTTTAACAGCTCCATAATTGCAAGCAAAGTCTTTGCCTGACGCTCCTTTTCCTTCAAGACAAAGCGATGATGACGAATTGTTGAAGCACTTCCAATTCCCATCTCTTCTTGCACTTCTTTATCACTTTTACCTGCGTAGAAATGACGGAGGAGTGTTGTTTGATGTTCAGTTAACCCTGTAAATTTTTTATCCAAGCTCACTAAACAGTCGAACACCGATCCATGAACCTGTTCAACATGCAATCGAATATAGCGCTTTGCCTCATAAAGGACATCTCCCTGGGGATAGATAACCCCCTTTTCTATCTGCTCCCCACATAACAAGCATGTAAACAGATTATTGTCTTCCGTGTAGCCTTTTTTCATTTCCTCTAAACTTGCATTCCAAAACGTTTCTGACTGACTCATATAGCACAATCCCCCATTTTCCCAAACAAATATTAAATAGTTTATTATTTTAGCAAACAAAACCAAATAACGTTTACTTAATTACTAACAATTTATCAAAACGTTTGCTAGGTGTCAAGGATGAAATTGGAAAGGTTAAGGTGCAACTCCATTAATGAACTGCAGGTTTCAAATCGAAAGACTAGGTAATAATAAAAGAGGAAACTTTTTTCCACTAATTTTGTAACAGGCAATTATTTTACAAACG
>DAMDNS010000331.1:0-3881 GCA_032083605.1 Ureibacillus sp. | reverse complement strand
TGCGCCTCGAGCTTGGTGGTTAAAATAGCAACCACGTGTTATGGTGATGAGCCAATATTATGGGTTTGTATATGGTTAAAATCTTTAAATACATTAGGCTTGCTGTTCATTATTGTTCTTGTTTCTTTATCTTCTACATCAATCAAAACGTGGAGTTTTGTGGGCAGCATAAACCCTTTTGATTCATAATCGCCTGCACCGATTTCATAATGAATTTTATATTTTCCCCAGCTGATATGGAAAAGCTGAAAATAAAAAGCTTTTGCCGTCACTTTTCTATATACATGAAAGCTAGTCTCTTCTTCTATAGCTGGAAAAATCTTTTTTCCAACTTTATCTTTTCAATTTTGTCTGCTAAAATGTCTAACTGTTGTTCTCCATTCTTCACAATTTCAGTCAATTCTGCTGAATGCTTACTATTGAAGAGCTCCCATTCATTATTCAACTCCATCGCTTCCCCTCCCTATAGGTGTTCCACTTTATATAGCTCACGCCAAAACTAATAATCAAAAAACTGCCATCCACTGTCTCAGGACAGATACGATGGCAACGATAATATGACTTTATTTAGGAAGCTTGGAAGCAAGGACGTCAATATTTTCAATCACTGGTGGCTCTACGAAAAGTTCAGGAGCTTTCTCCATCAATGCCGCAGCCACTTGACCAGAAAGGTGTGCTTGACGACCTGTGTCGTCCGGGAATGCGTCAAAGATTCCGAATGTCGTAGGTCCAAGTCGGATTGCAAACCATGCGATCGTTTCTGACTCCTCCTGAACCACAGGTAGGGCCCCACGTAGGAAGCTTTCAACTTCCGCTTCTTTTCCAGGTTTTGCTTCAAGTCGAACCAATAGCGCTACATTAACCATTTTTCTATCTCCTCCTCAAATTAGAAATTTCATCCATATAAAGTCTATAGTCTGCTAGGTGTTTGATTATATTCTATTTCAATAATGCTAATGATTCACGATTAAAATCTTCTAAGTCATCAGGTGTACGTGATGTTACGATACTACTATCTACAACAACTGATTCGTCTACTACTGTTGCACCTGCATTCTCTAAATCTTTACGTACAGATAAGTAACCCGTTAGCTTTTTACCTTTTAATAAATCTGTATCGATTAATAACTGTGGTCCGTGACAGATTGCAAATACAGGTTTTTCATTAGCAACAAATCCTTTTGTAAATTCACCGAATCGTCCTTGCTCATCACCACGTAACATATCTGGTGAGAATCCGCCTGGAATGAATAATGCATCGAAGTCATCAGGTTTAACGTCATCGATTGCTTTATCAATCGTTACTTCAGTATTCCCTTGTTTACCTTTTACTGTACTACCAGCTTCTTTACCAATAACAGTAATTTCATGTCCTTCTTTTTCAAAAGCCTCAGCCGGGCTCGTAAATTCTATATCTTCAAATAAATTGTCTAATACTACTGCGATTTTCTTAGTCATAATATAAATTCCTCCTAATTTAATAGTGAGTTCGTCATCAATATGTGAGAACTATAATTCTATTTTACCTTTAATATATACACATTAAAAATATATTGCTCAATTATATCAAACTACTTAAACGTTTAATTTTATGAATAATTACTCCGGTTTAAATACGACTTTAATATTTCTCGTTTTTCATCAAATACTTTATAAGCCTCATCGGCTTTTTCTAAAGGAAAAGTATGTATGATAATTTCAGTAGGATCAAATACTTCATCTTTTAAATCACTATCTGCCACAACAAAAGAAGAAAAAAAAGATTTATCAGTTATGTGAATACCTATTAATTCACTATCTTTATTAAGGATAGGGCACATATTGCCCAAACGAAGTATCAGCTTAGTATATCTTCTTACTACATATACTTGCTTTTACTTTACCATCACTAAAAATATCTTACTTTTTTCACTACTAAATACACTCCCTTTATTTTTGAATGTAATTAGATAAATGTTTCCCAGTTACGCTATCTTGTATGCTAAGGACACCTTCTGGGTAACCACTGTATAATAATCTTCCTCCTTGTTGACCAGCAGCTGGTCCCATATCAATTAACCAGTCTGATTCTGTCATCATTGACAAGTTATGCTCGATTAGAACGACGGTATTACCTTCATCCACTAATTGATTAAATAATTCGATCAGCACATGGATATCCCTTTCATGTAACCCTGTTGTTGGTTCATCAAAAATAAAGATGTGGTCAGTCACTTGATTGATTAAATACGCACTGAGCTTTACACGTTGAATTTCTCCACCTGAAAGTGTGTCCAATGATTGTCCAAGTGTCATATAGCCTAGACCAGTGGCAGCGAGGGATTTTAATATCTCCAGAATTTTATGATGTGTATTGAAGTAATTTATTCCTTCTTCCACCGTTAATTGTAAGACATCTGCAATAGAGTAACCATCTACTTTAGCATCTAGAACTTCCTGTCTATAACGTGTTCCATGACATACTTCACAAACTTGTGAAAAATCAGGCATAAACGCAAGTTCTGTTTTAAGAATTCCTTTTCCTTTACAGTTTGGACAAGCACCTTCAGAATTATAGCTGAACATACTTTTCTTTAGCCCTGTCTCCTTACTGAAAAATGCTCGTAATTCATCAAATGTATTGGTATAAGTTAATATATTTGAACGATTTGAAGCATTAATAGCTTTTTGATCGATGAATATAACATTTTTAATCTGTTTAAACCCAGTTTTTATGAGCGTACTCTTACCAGAACCAGCAACCCCTGTAATAACAGAAATAGCATTTTTAGGGAGATACACTTCAACATTTTTGACGTTATTTTTTGTAACTGGACCGATATGAATCATTTCTTGAGATGACCTTGGAACTTTTAGTTGATGTTTTTCTTTGAGTTCTTGTCCAGTCGCAGTGTGGGAGTCGAGAAGTTGATCGTATGTTCCTTCAAATGTAATTCTACCCCCATTTTTACCGGCACCTGGTCCTACGTCAACAATGTGATCTGCAATCTTAATAATATCAGGATCGTGTTCAACCACAATAACTGTATTTCCTTTATCCCGAATAGACATAATTATGCGATTGATATTTTCAATATCTTCAGGATGCAGTCCAACACTCGGTTCATCGATAATGTATACGAGATCGGTCAGTGGGCTACTTAAATGACGAATAAGCTTAATACGCTGAGATTCACCACCTGATAATGTAGGTGTTTCTCGACCAAGTGTCAAATAACCAAGTCCAATATCAACTAGAGATTGAAGTTGCTGTTTAAGCGGCTTTACAATATATGCAGCTGTTTTATCAGTAAGATAGTCTAAAAACAGGATATTTTCTACGATACTTTGATTTGTAAAATCAGCAATATCTGCACCGTTAATTTTGCAGCTTAAAATACGTTGATTTAAACGTTTTCCGTGACAGTTAGGACAAACCATTGTCGTTACAACACGCTCATATTCATCCGGCCACCTGCTCTTTTCATAGCCATCATTAATAATAAACAGTCGCCTGAATCGATAGACGACCCCTTCATATTTTGCAGTACGGGGCCATTCTTCAGGAGGATTGGTCAGTTTGGTCGGCTCTAAATAAAGTAATTGATGCATCTCTTCCTTCGAATAATCTTTCAGCTTCTTATCATTATCAAATAGACCCGAATGCGTATAGCTTTTACCACGCCAGTGATCTGGTCCGAATGTAGGAAAATTAATTCCATGTTCGTTTAAAGATTTGTCATAATCCAGCAATTCATCGATATCAATTTCCTCGACATATCCTAAGCCTTGGCATCTCTCACACATTCCTGCCGAATTATTGAATGAAAATTCATTTGAATATCCGACAAATGGTTGACCAATACGAGACCATAGTAGACGAACAGCAGAATAAATATCGG
>DAMDNS010000330.1:0-3898 GCA_032083605.1 Ureibacillus sp. | reverse complement strand
ACTAGTATTGGTTATATAGATGTGAGTACTGAGGAAATACATATTTATCAAAGCGCTGCGAGTGGTTATGAAGCAACATATTTTGTGTTAGAGCCATATACATCTTGGGAGGTATACTCAGAAAACGATTCCTACTATGAAATACAAGAAGGTTTCTGGGTGGAAAAAGAGGATGCTGAACATTTATTTACAGCTAACCTTCAGGAATACGTTCAATATGAAACAGCCGGGATTGCTACAATTTATCCAAATACTGATATGGGCAATGAAGATATATTAGTCTTTGAACGAGCAAATGAGGAATCATCAAAAGTAGGCTTTCTTGGAGATACAAGCTATGAGGTGTTGGCTTTTACGGAGAATGGGTGGATACAGGTTGGAGAGAATGCATGGGTGCTTTATGATAACCAGTCCATTACTTTAGAACAATGGTCATTGAATGAGAATTTAAATATGAATATGTACTATGAACCGATTTTAAGAACGGAAGGGACTACTTCTGCTTTCATTCCGATCTTTGCAGAAAATAGTAGAGATAGTGCAGTTATTGGTTATTTGGAGGATGTGTCTACTATTGATATCTATCAAATACCAACAAGTAAATGGGTGAATATTGGTACAAATGCATGGATTGAAGCAGATAAATACCTAGACATTGATTGGGGATTTGTACCACAAGAAGCTGGCGAACCAATTGGTACTTTAACCGTCGATACAAGTGCCTTGAATGTTCGTGAATTTGATTATCAAGAATCGAATCTATTAGGGAATCTACCTAAAGGCACAACAGTAAATGTTTATGAAGTTTCGTATTCGACAGGCTGGTATCGTATCGGTACCGAAGGATGGGTAAGTGAAGATCCGAAGTATAGTACTTTTAATAGGTATTACGAAGTGTCACCTACAGGAGAATCAGTAATTGGTTCTGCTGAGGTTTTAGTTGATATGCATGTTCGGCTAAATGATCTAATTGAATCAGATAGTCAGGGGATTTTGAAGCAAGGATCAATAGTGGATGTCTATGAAATTTCTACAGCGACAGGTTGGTATCGTATTGGGTATGATGCATGGATCAGCAATAGCGGTAAGGTTGTTACCTATGAGAATTATGAGTTAGGAGGATACTAATGAACTATTTAAAACAATTTGAAGAAACAAAATCCAAAACTTTAAAGTCGTTAGAGCAATCAGAGAAATTTGTCAGCGACTTTGGGATAAAAAAAATAGCACAAGATTTGCATTTAATGCGTATGACTTTGAGTCGTGAACAATTTGAAATTATCGTAGCAGGAGAATTTTCAAATGGTAAATCAACGTTCTTGAATGCTTTGTTACAAGAAGAACTCCTTCCGTCTTCTAATGTCCCAACAACAGCACTGATTAATAAAATCTATTACGGACCCTTACCGACTTTTGATGTACATTATGATAATGGAAAAGTACAAAATCTATCGAGACAGGAATTTTTAGATTTTGTTGCAGAAGATAAGCATAAAGTAGAAGGAAAAACACCTCAAATCTTACAAAAGATTAAGGATCAGTTTGGAAAGGCAACGCATCTGGAAATTAGCTATCCTACACCTATATGCGAGAACAATATTGTATTGATTGATAGTCCGGGAACAAATGATATGGATGAAAGACGAGTCCAAATTACACACGAATATATTCCGAAAAGTGATGCGGCAATTTTCTTATTAAATGCAACAAAGATTTTTACCGCTAGTGAGAAGGGCTTTTTACAACGTATTTTAGATGCCGATATCAAAAAAATATTTTTTGTCATTAATTTTAAAGATTCAATCCGTAGTGAAGAAGAATTTGATGAAATTAAACAAGTTGTAATGAAGAACTTACCAACCGGTGTTGAGTCACCGAAAATTTATTTTGTGTCGGCATTACATGCATTAAATCACTATAAAAGGTTAAAGGGGATAGATAGTGAAAAACAGCTTAGTCGCCGGGAACAAAGAAAGAAAAAAAGAGTATTAACGATTGAAGAGTCTGGAATGTTAGAGTTTGAAAAGGAATTAATGAAATTTCTAACTACTGAAAGTGGAACTGAGAAGTTACGTAAGCCAATTGAACGAGCAGTTCGCTTACTTGAATCGGTGATAGATGACCATATATTATTTGAACGAGATTCCTTGAATCATAATATTGCGGATATCGGGACGCGTGTTATAGAAATCGAAAAGCAATTGAAAAAAGTTGAAAGTGATCTTAGTCAAACAACGAAACGAATTGAACAAAAGATGTCGCTAGAATCAGAAGCAATTTGTCGATGGTATTCAGATGAATTGAGTAATGTAGCAGCTATTGCCGAACACACAATGCAAGAGGGAATTTCCCTGCAAGAAGATCCAGAAGTAATTAAATCTGATATCGACCTGGCAACTGGTAAAATTGAAAAACAAATTACAGAGCAGTTATCGAAAAAAATTCAAAACATGATTGATACAATCATAAGCGATGAAGATCGACAATTAAACGATCAATTAGGAAATTTAACGCATAATGTGATTAGCTTATCTACCAATAAAGATCAATGGGGCGAACAAATTGTACGCAGAGAAACGCAAGTAAGGAAAACTGTTGAAAATGCAAGTGCTGGGGCAGTAGTTTTAGGAGGATTAACGCTTTTATTTACAGGCGGATTAGCAGGTTGGGGTCTTGTAGGGGCAGGGGTTGCCGGTGCGGCCTATTCGTACGTTACACAAAAAGAAGATGACCATTCCATGTATGGCCGTTTAAAAACCCAAGTGAAAAATCGTTATAAAAGCAATGTATCCAAGCAAACGAAAGAACTCGATAAATATCTAAAACAGCTAATCAACGATACAAAAGAAGAATATAAAAAAGTAGTACAAGCTAAAATTGCACAAGAACGTAGTCGCTCGCAAATGCTTATTAAAAATCAAAACTTAGAAGCTTCTGAAGTAGAACAAAAAATAAGAGTTTTAGATATAAAACGTCAAGTCTGTGAATCTCTAATGCACAATTTAGAAAAAGAATTGGACAATTATTTAAAAACGACTACAACTACTAATGCAGCTAATGAGGTGGAAATACATGAACGAATTCCAGTTCCAAGATGACTTATTAAATGAAATCAACCGCATCAACATACTTGCCCAGCAATATAAAATGGCTTCTATATCTGATAAACTGCAAAATTTAGTTGCTGATATTGAGGAAGATCATTATTTGTTTATCGTAGTTGGGGAATTCAGTACGGGTAAATCTTCATTTTTAAATGCATTAATAGAACAACCAATTCTGCCAACAGGAATTACGCCAACCACTTCAACAATCAATTTAATACAATATGGAGAGCAAGAAAAAGTCACTATAGAGTATTTAGATAGTACTCAATATGTAGATAAAGATCCTGAAGTATTGAAACAGTTTATTGCAAAGGAACTAAATAATGCCGAACAAATTAAGCATATTATTGTTGAACAACCGATTGAATTTCTAAAGGACCGTATTGTGCTAGTAGATAGCCCTGGCTTAAATGATATTAATGAATTACGTTCAGATATAACCTATCAATATATCCCAAGGGCAGATGTTGTATTATTCTTATTAGATTGTCGTACACCTCTCCGTAAAACCGAATATGATTTTATTTCAAATACATTATTAGCAAATGGTTTAGATCGAATTATCTTTATTGCGAATTTTGCTGATGATGTAGCAGAAGAGGAGATTGCTGCAATACTGGATAAAATGAAAAATCAAATCAAAGAGGGTACACATCTTGAAGAAGTAGAGGTTATTTCATTTTCGGCACTTGAGGCAATTGACGCTATCATGGAAAATGATGAGGAATTGTACGAGATTTCAGGAATGCCGCAAGTGAAGGACAGAATAATGCAATTATGTCATTCTGGCA
>DAMDNS010000329.1:0-3907 GCA_032083605.1 Ureibacillus sp. | reverse complement strand
AATAGTAATAAAATATAAATTTAGAACATTATTACTAAACGGAAAAATATAACTAGTTATAAAGTATAGGTACTCAAAAAATCTATTAACTTTCTATCAGTTGGATTGTTTTAGTAATAAAAAAATAGACACTGATAATAGCGTCTATTTTGGACAGAGTAACTATTGGATTTGATTGGCATGTTCCTGTGAAGTGCGGATTTCAACTGTAATTGAATCCCCTTCAGTTGTCGAAATAATCATAAAGGGGATACCGGTCGTGTTTTGAAATCTAAAGTCAAGTGTTCCATATGAGACAGTGGCATCTCTTCCTCTTGGTACATAGCCTATTTCCTTGGAATGATGGTGTCTTTCAACATAAGAAACCCCTAATTGATCAACAGCATTGAAAAGCGTCGATGAAGTTTGACAGATTCCACCACCTATCCCCATGACAAAATCCCCATTAATGATTTCAAGAGCTTCTTGATACCCGGTTTCTATTGTTCTTGGACCAACTGTTGTATTAAAAGAAAAATAATCTCCAGCCCCTACAATCACATGTGAAATGGCTTCGGACGATTGGTTGATATTATGAGTCCTTCCAACAACTGAGCTATCAAAATATGTTGTATAGGATGCAAGCACCACTTCATCTAGAACCTCAAACTCTGTGCGGTCATACCCCGTCTCCGTAATATAAAGCGGCAATTCTATGTCTCCGCCATTTGGAGAGGCAGCCAAAATTCTTTCTACCAACTCGCTTTCTTTCAAAATTACCATTGGTTCACCCTCAAGCAGTTCTCCATCCTCGCCAACCTTATCTAGAAGCATTCGTTGATCAAACCCTTTGCTCCCATTCGTTCCGCGAGCCAAATCTTTTGCTAGCTCCTCAATTGCCTTTATATATGCAGAATAATCACTATCATAGCCGAGTTCTATAGGGGATATTGTAGCAATGATTTCCTTAGTGTTCGGGTCGATTAAATCAATGATTTGGAGTGGTTGTTCTGGCGGTCCAGAATTTTCTGGTACAGTTGGTTGCTGTTCTTCTATTGATTGTTCTGGTTGAATATCTATTGCGCCTTCTTCCTCTTGAATAACTTCCTCATTATCATTCTTTTGATTAATGCAGGCGGCCAAAAAGATTATAGTAAGCATAAGAAAGATGGTCCATACACCTTTCACAAATTCTCCCCCTAATTCTCCATTCTTCACCACCTATTAGTGTATTCGTAGGGGAGAGAAAGTGACACTAGAGCATTGGAGCATATCAGAAATAAGAAAACAGTTTTGTAATGGGTTACGTTTTTCCCTTATCAAGAAGTGCTGCACCACCTAACAAAAAACTCGGAAATGCCATTTATACATCGCATTTCCGAGTCTAATAATCATCATTTAATTTTTTCGATAAATTTTTTGTGCTGCACTTATTTCTTCATAGAGTTTATTGAATTCGGTGTAATTGATGGATTCTTTATTCCCAAGGCATAACACACCAAATTTCCCCAAGCTATTGTAAAAAAGATTGTGTACTTTATTCTGCAAATCTTTATTGAAGTAAATTAACACATTACGACAAAGAATGACATGAAACTCGTTAAAGGAGCTGTCTGTTACAAGATTATGCTGGGCAAATACAACGTTCTCCGTTAAATAGGAGTGAAATTTCACGCCACTATCAGTTACTTTATAATAGTCTGAAAATGCTTGTTCTCCGCCAGCTTGCAAATAATTATTCGTGTATTTTTTCATATGCTCTAATGAGTAACAACCATTTTTAGCCGTTTTTAGAACGTCCGTATTGATATCCGTTGCATAAATTTTGGTCTTTTCATAAAGTCCTGCCTCATGTAAAAGAATAGCCATTGAATACACTTCTTCCCCAGTTGAACAGCCTGCATGCCAAATTCGAATGGATGGATAGGTTTTCAATAAGGGAATGACCTTTTCCTTAAACTCTTTAAAAAACGAAGGATCTCGGAACATTTCCGTTACATTGATCGAAAAATCAGCTATTAATCTTTCGAAGCAGGACGAATCAAGAAGCACCTGATCCAATAGGCTTGTTATCGTGGATAATTTTTCAGCATGAACGCGATGCCAAACCCTTCTTCTTATAGATGGGTAAGCGTAATCCCGATAATCATAGCCATATTTAAAATATATGCCCTCAAGAAGAAGGTGAATCTCCAATTTTTCAAGATTTTCGCCTTGATTTCCACTTGATAAAGTCAATTGGTCCATGGCTATGACTACTCCTTTAACAACTTAATATAACCAAACTTTTATAAGAGAAATTAACTGGTCAGGCTCTACTGGCTTCGCAATATAATCCGATGCCCCTATCTCTAAACATTTTTCGCGATCTTCCTTCATGGCTTTTGCTGTTAGTGCAATTAATGGCAGATTTTGATGAATTGGATTTTCTCGTATTTTCATAATTGCCTCGTAACCATCCATTTCCGGCATCATGATGTCCATTAAAACTAAGTCCACATCCGGATGTTCTTCTAGCATCGTTAAGCTTTCCAGCCCATTCTCTGCAAATACAACGATCATTCCAGCCATTTCTAGAACGCTTGATAGAGCAAAAACATTTCGAATGTCGTCATCTACAAGTAAAACCTTTTTCCCTAATAACCCATGCTTAGATTGAACCTTCTGAATAATAATATCATCGTTATCCAATTGTCCCTTTGATTCTTCTAGATAATCTTCAAGCTCCGCAACCAATCTTTCAGGAGAATGCTCATTTTTAATAATAATGGTGTGGGCAAACTTGTTTAACTCAATTTCTTCCTTCAATGTTAAATCTCGGCCAGTATAAATAAACACTTTTATATGTTCATTCGCCTGATTATTTTTAATTTGTGTCAGCAAATCAAAACCATTCGTATCGTTTAGGCCTAAATCAAGTATAATGCAATCTATGAACTCGACATTCAAGGTTTCAATCGCTTCTTTTCCTGTTGAAACAGCTTTAATGATAAAGTCCATGTTTCCAATTAGCTCCATCAGACTATTTCGTTGGTTCAAATCATCATCTACAATCAGCAGACGTTTAATGTGACTTGTTTTCGGTAAGTTAGATGGCGCAGGATTAGTTACTGCAAGATTTGCTCTTGGAAGAATCTCAGTATCATGCTCTAGAGTTGTAGCCGCTGCTTCCATTAGACTTGTAACGATTTCTTGATTTTCAGTTGGCTCATATTCCCCCACAAAGAAAGTGAATTTACTTCCCTTCCCTTCATCGCTTTCAACATCAATCTCGCCACCTAAAAGGGTAGCGATTTCTCGACTGATCGATAAGCCTAAGCCTGTACCACCGTATTTTCTGCTTGTTGTTCCGTCTGCCTGTTGGAAAGCTTCAAAAATTAAATTCAGCTTATCTTTTGAAATTCCAATTCCAGTATCTACAACAGAAAATGCAATAATTGGTTTCCCGTATTTCTGTGTTCGATAGGAATCTTCCGAAATCTCTAAAGATACTTTTCCAGTCGAAGTAAATTTAAAAGCATTTGACAACAGATTTTTTAATACTTGTTGAATTCTTATTTGATCGCTGTAAATAATCGGTTTGATTCCTTCTTGGACTTTAACCTCGAAGTTGATATTTTGATTATCTGCTATTGCTACAAAACTATTTTTAACAAATTCAACCAAATCATGAATTGAAACATCTCCAGGCATGATGTCAGTTTTTCCAGACTCTATTTTCGCTAAATCTAAAATATTATTGATTAAGATTAATAGGTCATTGCCGGAAGAATAGATTGTCTTGGCATACTCTACTTGTTTATCGGATAAGTTGTCGCTCGGATTATCAGCTAACAGCTTCGATAAAATAATTAAACTATTTAAAGGTGTTCGCAGTTCGTGTGACATGTTGGCCAAGAATTCTGATTTATATTTCGAACTTAAAGCA
>DAMDNS010000328.1:0-3916 GCA_032083605.1 Ureibacillus sp. | reverse complement strand
CTTTCTCCACTGCTATCTGCCCATTTTCAGCCTCGCCAACTACGGTCATATCTGGCTGTGCAGAAAGGTAAGCAGAAACGCCAATGCGCACCATTTCATGATCATCTGCAATTAAAATTCTTATCATTTTTTCACCTCCATCTCGAGAATATTAAGAAACAAAAACGCTGAATCAGAAAACCACAGCACTATTCTGCTTGTTCTCCCTTTTTCGTAAGCTCAATCTCCGGAGTATTGCTTGAGTCTGCATCGATTACATCTTTCACTTTATTCGCAAGGGGAACCTTTACCTCTACGATTGTCCCTTCGCCAGGGACGGAAACGATTTTATAGGAGCAACCAATTTCCACGGCACGCTCTGCGATGTTTCGCAACCCGTAGGAAGTTGCTTTATCCTCTTCAATATTGAAGCCTTCCCCATTATCCTGGATACGAAGAATTCCCACATTGTCGCGGGCAATCAATAATAATTCGACTTCGGAAGCCTTTGCATGACGGAGCGTGTTAGAAAGGGCTTCCTGGGCAATACGGAATAAATGATCTTCTTCTGCTTTAGATAATTCAATTTCTTCAATACGGTAATCGATATTAAAATAAACCTTTTGCTGAAGCTCTTGGATTAAATCCGTTAACCCTTGTGCTAATGTGTTATTGCGTAGCGCAATCGGGCGTAAGTGAAGCAACAGGGCACGCATTTCTAATTGAGCTTGCTGCACGATTTTTTCTACTTGCTTTAGTGTTGGCTTCGCCGTTCCGAGCTTATCCTCCTGTTCAGTGACAGCTGATAATAGCATCGATGCAGCGAATAGCTGCTGGGAAACGGAATCATGCAATTCGCGTGCCAGGCGTTGGCGTTCTGCAATAATTCGTTCTTGTATAATTTTGTCATTTGCTTCGGCTTTTTCATGTGTCATCCGCTGTAAGCTTTTTCGTTGAGTTTCGATTAAGTCATTTGCTTGAAGCAGCGCTTTTCTCATTGAATAGGAAACAGTTCTCTTCTTAAGGGTGAAATCAGGCTCCACCAATTGCTTAACATAGCGTGTTACATAAGTTTCTCTTGATTTAGCAACTGAACTCATCCAAATGCTTATGATAAAGCTCAGGAATGAAGTTGCCATAAATATAATGGCGATAAGAGGAATTTCATCAATATCGCTTTCAATTAAAAACTCCCAATTTTCATCGGTGGGTGATCCAAAAAAGATATAGATAAAGCTGAAAACCACACTGCTTAATAAGAAAAATAATGTAATCAGTCGAAAGAGAAATGAAATCATTTACGGATCACCTCCACGTCCCCAAGCCAAGTCGCTACATGGATGACCAATTTTCGTTTTGCATCCTGAGCTTCGCCATCTTCAAAAATTAGTTTTTCGTTGATTAATCGTTTTGAATTATTTCCTAATATTTTTGCTTCGCCAAGGATGGTTGAATATTGCAGACGGAAAGGAATCTCGTATGGCAGGACAATCGTCACTTTTCCAATCGATTGGCGGATTGTAATTACAGATGTCCCGGCCGGCAAGATTGTATCCGTTAAGTCGAGCGAGATATCACCAATAAACTTTTGAATTTGAATGTCTTCCCATTTATAGCTATCCAATGGAGAAGCGGTATTGCCGATTAGATTGTTATTCTCGATTTTCGCAACGAGTTCTTTAGTATTGATTGTCACGACTTTTTGTTCTTTTGTCATATGTTTATATAGTATGTAAATTAAAACTCCAACAATTAGCAGGCGTAAACTCCATATAGATAAAATCGCAAGGAATAGAAGGGCACAACCACTCCAAAATAAATATTTCTTTCTTTTGGAGAAACTATAATACAATAGGAGTGACCCAAAGATAATTAAAAAAGTGCTGTCGTTATTGAAAATTGTGAGCTCTACGAACACAATTAAAAAAACGGCAATCGCGATGAAGGTTAATTGGTTCGTACTAAATCTGTTCAAATAGGCTCCTCCTTTTCCTTTGTGATATAGTCCTTTAACACATAACAAAAACCTTAGGAGAAGACCTATTTGCCTTCTCCTAACAATTGTCATTATAGCATGTTTTAGTTTGTGTAATCTATCAGCTCTTACATCCTTGGAGTTTCTAGAAGGACAAACTTTCTGACCTTAAGCTTCTTCTTTTTTCAACCCTATAGCAGCAGGTGCCTGGTTTACTTTTTCAAGACCTGCAAGTCGCGCTTCCAGCTGTGTTCTTTCGTAATCTTTTTCGATTTTATCAGCTAATGTGTCGATATAAGATGAAAGATCATCGAATTCTGATTCATCCTTCGATTTTAAAACCTCATCCATTTTGTGGTGGGCGCGAGTGACATTTTCTTTGCCCATCAATTGAAGCTGGCGAACCTTCATATCTTTGATTTTGTGCTTCATTGTTTCAAATTTTTGCTCTAGCTCTACGAATTCCTTGTTAGATTCTTCAATGGAATTTAATAGAGTAAATTGACGTGTTTTGTAAGATTCGACCTCTTGAGATGCGAAGGCAACTAAATCTAACTCATTTGCTTGTTGTGCTAATTCAAGCTGTTTTGTTCTTTTTTCCAGCATGGAAGTTGTTTCTTTTAATTCGCTTTGAAGCTGTTCTTTCAGCTGGGCTTGGCGCGTAAGTAATTTGCCAGTTTGCTCTGTTTGTTTTTCTGCTTCGCGAATGTATTGATTTAACATCGCAAGTGGATTCTTGCTTTCTTTTTTATCGAATAATTGGTGTAAATCTGCCTCTAAAGTGTATCTAAATCTTTTTAATAATCCTACCATTTAAAATCTCTCCTTAAATTTTGTTTTGGCGGATAAGCAGAAAATCTCAAGCTTACTTATCCGCATAAGTGCAACTATAGCTAGCTTGGCGCTTAGCCTGTTATCGATTAAGTTTTGCCCATTCAGCTTCAAAATTCATAAATGGATCGTCTTCCTTGATTACTTTTGCTGCGCTAAATGAAACCTCTTCATTGTTCCACTTTTTATATAGAACATAGATAAGGAAAATAGCGGCAAGGCCAACTAGTGCCGGGATGTTGGAGATCGCCGTGAAGATTCCGATTAAACCAACTCCAACCCAGAATACTTTTCCAAAACCGGATTTTGATTTCACGTAATAATGCAAGCCAAGGTAAACAATTAATGCTGAGAAACCAAATCCTACAAGGGGCCCTAACATGCTAAGGGCAACGATTGCTGCAAAGACTCCGACAACTAAGAAGAATAATTTTTTCATTTTTCTAGCTCCTTTCGTGTTACTGATATAAAAATTTAGGGTATCAGTATAAAAAACATCGACAATTCCTCGTTACACCAGAGTGTCATCGTGTTTTTCTTATAGCCTTATGTTACTCTTCCTACAAATTTCTTAAAACGGCCTCGAATTGCATTTTGCACTAGGTCTTGAGGCTGAGGGAGTCTAGGAAAAGTGAACGAAATGTAGTTTTCACCGTAATTTGACAAAAAAAGTAGCAGAGTTCGGACACCCTTTGACAAAATATTCGAAATCTTTCTTTTATAATGTGGTTATAGAGAGGAGGACGTATGATGAGAACCTATTCAATATTTAATATAAAAAAACAGTATCAATCATTTGTATTTGGAAGAGAAAGACAGCTTCTTGAAATGGTATCGACTAAAGAGCAAGCTCTCGAGTCCTCTGTTAGCAAGCAGCTAAGCTATCTTTGTGAACCAATTGAAGGAAGAATGGTGCAAGGTGCCCTCTATGAGCATTTAAAGAAAAGTTTTCCAACGATCCAACGGGTGGATGAATATTTGAAATTTGAACACCAATTTAAAGGTGGTTTGAAAATAAAAGTATGTAAATATCATATTGAGGCAATTTGTGAGGGCTCCCGTATGCTAGATTTAGATTTGTTCCACAGTCTTAGTCAGATGAACGATTCCTTCATAGCATTTAATGCAGAG
>DAMDNS010000327.1:0-3918 GCA_032083605.1 Ureibacillus sp. | reverse complement strand
CCCAGAGAATATTTTTTCGAGAATAAAGAATCCCTTTTTCTTTTCGAATGATTTCCGGCTCGTGGATGCCAAAGATTATAATGATGGCTGCAATAGAAATGGCAATGGAAGTATAAATAAAGGTAAAGTTAAAACCGATGGCATCCGCAAGTGATCCCCCGATTACAGGACCGAACAGGGAACCGCCAACACTGCCGATCTGAAGGGTTCCAAGTGTTTTACCGGCAATGTTTTTAGGTGTATGTTTACTAATAAAAGCCATGGATGTAGGAATAAAACCGGTCACGATCCCCATAAAAATACGAAGAATAAAAAATTCAACCACATTGTCTACATGCCCCATCAAAAAGATGCTTAATGCGATGCCGAAGCAGTTAATAATCATAATAGGTTTATAGCCGTATTTATCGGCAATTCGTCCCCAAATCGGCGACATGATAAATGCTGTAACAAAGGTTGCTGCAAATATTAAGCCAGCCCATCGTTGAACATAGCTTTCACTGAATTCTCCAAACGTTTCAATATAAAGGGATAAAAAGGGCATAATCATCGTCATCGAACTCGCAACGATGAAATTCGAAACTAAGATAATCATAAAATTGTGCTTTCGGTTATTCACTTCAATCACATTCTTCCTATCCGTTGTTTTACAATTTTGAAATAGAATTCAATATTGTTTTTTCTGTATAGACGATAAGAAAGTAAAGAACTTTCTTATCTGCATAAGTGTAAATAAGGCTAAGCGCTATGTTTTTTTCGATCAGCCAAGTATTATAATCCAGTATAACTTATTTCGGAAGTCGAAGAAAGTCCTAAAAAGGATATTAGCGGAAAATTTAAAAGTTCTATGTTAAACTGTAACGAGGTGTCAAATGGTGATCTTCTAACTAAAGATATACCCTAAAATAACAATTTTTAATAAAGGAGCTAACTATTATGTTTCCACAATTAACAAAAGAATTAAATCCAGGTGAAGTATTAGTAGAAATGAATACTACATTAGGTGCTATCAAAATTAAGCTTTTCCCGGAGCACGCCCCTAAAACAGTAGAAAACTTTTTAGGACATGCAAAATCAGGCTATTATAATGGTATCATTTTCCACCGTGTTATTACTGATTTCATGATTCAAGGTGGAGACCCGACTGGAACTGGTATGGGTGGTCAATCAATCTGGGGCGACTCATTTGAAGATGAATTCAACGAGAATTTATTTAACCTGCGCGGTGCTCTTTCAATGGCAAACGCTGGTCCAAATACAAACGGTTCTCAATTCTTCATCGTACAAATGGAACATACGCCAAACAATATGATTGCACAAATGGAGCAAGCAAAATATCCAAAAGAAATTATCGAAGCATATGCACAAAATGGCGGTACACCTTGGCTAGACTTTAAGCATACTGTTTTCGGCCATGTGGTAGAAGGTATGGACATTGTTGACAAAATTGCGAACGTTGAAAAAGATATGCGCGATAAACCGCTTGAAGATGTTAAAATAGATTCGATTACTATTATCGAATAACTATTAGAAAGAAGAGTGAAAAATGAGTATCCTTTATGCAGGATTTTTATATTTTCCAGAGGATAAATCATCATATATTCCGGCTGCATTAGAATTTTTAGCAATTTTTGTTTTGTGTATATTGGTCTTTGCCTTAGTTAGACGTTTATCTAAAAAAGAAGAACAGAAAACTAAAGCATTGGAAGAGTATGTTTTAAGTAAGCAGCAAAACACACAAAATCAATCTAATCATTTGCGAAAATAGGCGAATCTTAGCCGTGATTAAATAAAAGGCTGACTCAAATTTTTGAATTTGGGCCAGCCTTTTTGTTTGTTGTAAGTTTAAAGTTTAATGGAGAAATTAGTCTAAGGCTTTCTTAAATCGCTCTACGCCATCTTTCACTGTCTCTAGCGGACAAGCCACGTTCATGCGCAAGAAGCCTCGACCTGCTTCGCTGTATTTTGTACCAGGTTCGATTGCGAGTCTGCCTTTTTCAAGAAGACGGTGCATCATTTCACTTTCAGAAAGTCCAGTTTCTCGATAATCAATCCAAATGAGATATGTAGATTGAGGTTTTGTCACTTTGATCCCTTCAAGCTGATTTAACTCCTGCACTACATAATCCATATTATTCGATACATAGGCAATCATCGCATCTACCCAGTCATCGCCCTTTTCGTAGGCTGCCTGTATGCCGGCAGCAGCTAAAACGTTTAAATCGTCTCGGCCGTGTGCTTGCTTATCAGCGTTCAACTTAGCACGAAGTTCATTATCCGGAACAACCATAATGGCTGCATGAATACCCGCGATGTTGAATGTTTTTGTCGGCGCGATGCAAGTTACGATTTTTGCTTTGTCTGCATCTTTCACTGTTAAAGTAGGGATGTGTATGTAGCCATCAAAGACAATATCAGCGTGGATTTCGTCTGAAATAAGTAATACATCATATTGAATGCAAAGCTGAACTAATTTTTCCAAATCTTCACGTGTCCAAACTACGCCACCAGGATTGTGCGGGCTGCATAGGATATAGACTTTTATGCCAGCTTTGAATTGTTCTTCTAGCTCGCTGAAATCAAACTTCATAGAATCATCGGTCAGCACTAATTCACATTCTACAACATTGAGTTTTTGAGCTTTTGGAATGCTGAAAAATGGTGGATAGATTGGTGTGGAAATACAAATTTTATCGCCAGGCTCTGTAAAAGCTTCTAGGATTGTTGCTAAAGCAGGTACAACACCTTGGTGGAACATTAAGCTACCTGGTTCAATATTCCAATTATGCCGACGCTTATACCAACTAACAATAGCATTTTTACATTCGTCGCTTACATAGGAATAACCGAAAATTGGATGATCTAAGCGTTCCTTAATAGCGTCCGAAATTACTTTTGGGATTGAAAAATCCATATCTGCAACCCACATTGGAAGAACATCCGAAGCATCCTCCAAATTATATTGCATCTTTAAGCGTTCCTTGAATTGGTCCCATTTTAAACTATTCGTATTTTTACGATCAAAAAGCTCATCAAAGTTAAACAAAATGTATCCCTCATTTCTTTTTTCGACTATGTATAATATAATAGCATACGAAATAGCAAAAATAGGGTGAAAACTTTGGATAATATATTAATGAACAAAGCAGCGATTCGTCTTTTAGAAGAATGGGATCCATTTAATATTGGAGAAGATGGCTACGACACGGAAACAGCTGACGTGGTGGCAGCACTTCAAGGAATAGACGATCCTAGTAAACTTGCAAAAGTGATTCAACAAGTGTACGAGCATTCATTTGAGCAGTGGATACCTTTTGAGAAATGCGTTTCAATTTCATACAAACTAATTGCCATTAAATTTGAAGCAAAATGTATCGTTTAAATTAAGGGATACTTCAATAGGTGTTTTGAAATAGTGCTTTACTTTTCAATTTTCCATGGATTGAATGCTTGAACATAGATGATTTTACTTTCAGAAGAGATTTTGCAAGTAAATGCAAAAAAAGGATTTCAAAATAGTGAATGAGTAGAACCAGCACAAGATAATTAGCTAGGTTTATTTCATGTCACTATAAGGAATCCTTTTTTGGTTGAATGAAATGAAGCGTTTGCAAATTTTTGTCATGAGTTGTAGCTCTATGCTTGAATACCATCCATTAAATTAGAGGCAGGTACTTCTAATACAGTAGAAAGCTTTAAAACTGTTTGTACAGATGGAGTCAATTCGCCATTTTCATATTGAGCTAATTTTTCAACTCCAACTTGCACCTTTTTAGATAATTCTTCAAGGGACCAATTTTTTTCTTCTCTTAAAAATTTTAGTTGTTCGTGAAATTTTTGTTTCAATACAAACACGCCCTTTCATATTGTTAATAATTCTATACATTATATTTTATAATATAACTTATGCTAATAATT
>DAMDNS010000326.1:0-3919 GCA_032083605.1 Ureibacillus sp. | reverse complement strand
TAGGCCTGCGCGATATGTTCTCGGGACAAACTCCAATCGTATCTGGCGAGATTGGGGAAGATTTTACGTATTACTTTGCAGTTTCTGAACAAGTCCCTTCCTCCGTCGGATTAGGAGTTCTTGTAAACCCGGATAATACGGTATTGGCAGCGGGAGGCTTTATCATCCAGTTGATGCCGGGCTGTGAGGAAGAAACAGTTTCTGAGATTGAACAACATTTGCAAAATATCGAACCAGTTTCGAAAATGATAGAAAGAGGTTTAACTCCTGAGCGAATTTTAGAGGTAGTCTTAGGGGAAAATAATGTGCAAGTACTTAGCCAGTCTCCGGTAGAGTTTAAATGTCAATGTTCGAAGGACCGTTTTGGTAGAGCGATTGTGAGTTTGGGTGCTCAGGAAATTCAAGAAATGATAGATGAAGATGGTGGAGCAGAAGCAGAGTGTCATTTCTGTTTGGAAAAATACGACTTTGATCAGCAAGAGCTTGACGGGTATATAAATGAAATCAAACAACAATAATTATTCAAAACAAAGAGCAAACCAAACCCAGCTTTCACAACGGAGACTAAAAACTAAACCAACATTAACGTTATTAGCGATTTTATTTGCAGGCAATCTTCTTTGGTTTATCCTTTGGCTATGGCCGGATGGAGAAAAGCAAGATGGTGGCGACGAGATTGTTGCTACAATTGATAAGGAAGAAATAACGCGCCAAGACTGGATGGCGGCCATGGAAAGCAGGTATGGGAAGGAAACGCTACAAACCTTAGTGAATGAAGCAGTTATGGAAAAAGCAGCACAAGAGTATAATATAAAGGTTTCGGACGAGGAGATTGACTTGGAAATTGCCCTCATGCGTTCAGCACAGGATAATACTGATACAACAATTCAAGAGCTAACTGATGAGGAGCTACGCCGAAAAGTAAGGGCACAGCTCATTCTTGAGAAGGTTCTTACAAAAGATGTAGTTATAGATGCAGAACAAGTAGCCGATTACTATGAAGACAATCAGTCACTTTATAATATCCCTACTACATACAGAACAAGCATCATTATTGTAGAGTCAGAAAAAGATGCGAAAAGTGTTCAAAACGAGCTAGAGGGAGGCTCTGACTTTTCTGTTTTAGCGCGTGAGCGTTCTCTTGATACCACTTCAGCCAGCTTGGGTGGAGATATTGGATTTATTACCCAGTCTCAGAAAAACATAGATACAAGCATACCGCAGGCTGTACAAGATGTAGGTGAAGGTGACATAAGTGAACCGTTCGTAATGAATGACGGGCGTTATGGAATCGTTTACGTAAAAGAAGTTAATGATGGTAAATCGTTTACATATGAGGAAGTTAAAGGACAAATCGAGCGAGTCTTATCATTGGAACAATTGCCGTCGTCTATTACACCAGAGGCTTTTTGGAAAGAATTCGATGCGACATGGTTTTATGGGGAATCATAATTGGATTTGGTAAAATATTCACAAAATTTACTGCGTATCTGTTGACATAAAGTATCCTAAATTGGTAATATACTAAATATATAAAACCTATAAATATAGTAGGTATTGAGGAGAGGGAGAACGATTATGAGTAGATTAGCAAATTCAGTTGCAGAGTTAGTTGGCCATACACCAATCGTAAAATTAAACCATGCTACAGGGGAAAACGAAGGGAACGTTTACGTAAAATTAGAATTCTTTAACCCAGGTAGTTCTGTAAAAGACCGTATTGCTCTTGCTATGATCGAAGCTGCAGAAAAAAACGGTACATTAAAACCAGGTGGAACGATTATTGAGCCGACTTCAGGTAATACTGGGATTGGTTTAGCAATGGTTGCTGCTGCAAAAGGCTACCGTGCAATTTTAGTCATGCCTGAAACGATGAGTATTGAGCGTCGTAAATTATTGCGTGCCTATGGTGCAGAATTAGTATTAACACCAGGTCCGGAAGGTATGAAAGGTGCTATTGCAAAAGCAGAAAGTTTAGCACAAGAAAATGGCTACTTCTTACCGCAACAATTTGAAAACCCAGCAAATGCAGAAGTTCACCGTTTAACAACTGGTCCAGAAATCGTTGAGGCATTTGACGGTTTAAAATTAGATGCATTTGTAGCAGGAATTGGTACTGGTGGTACAATTACAGGTGCTGGAGAAGTATTAAAAGAGAAATATCCTGAAATTGAAATTATCGCTGTTGAACCAAAAGATTCACCAGTTCTTTCAGGCGGTAACCCGGGATCTCACAAAATTCAAGGTATCGGTGCTGGTTTCGTACCAAAAGTTTTAAATACAGAAGTCTATACTTCAATCTTCCCGGTTGATAACGAAACTGCTTTTGAGGTAGCTCGTAAAACGGGTCGTGAAGAAGGTATTCTTGTTGGGATTTCTTCAGGTGCTGCCATCTATGCTGCAATCGAAACTGCTAAACGTCTTGGCAAGGGTTCAAACGTATTGGCTATCGTTCCTTCAAACGGAGAGCGTTATCTATCTACAGCTCTTTACAACTTCGAAGACTAATTTAATCATTCCGTTTTCGGGCATTACCTCTAGGGGGGTAATGCCTTTTTAATATACCTACAAATCATAATGCTTTGATATGAAGGGGTTAAACTAATATTTAGTAGGTAGGAGTTCTGATTTTCATCCTGCAAAGCAAGCTTTTGAAAATCATATCTCATTAGATAATGGTAAAATAAATGGAGATTGTGGTTTGATAAAATCAAAATTGCTTGGGAAATAAATTAGTCGAAAAGTATTTCCTGAAATTACATAATAAATCATCATTGTGGTAAGAGAGGGTAAGAGAAAATATGCTTTCAAAATATCCAAAACCGTTAATCTTAAATGATATTGAACTTGATTATAAAAAAGAAACCTTTGTTATGGGTATTCTAAATGTAACGCCCGATTCGTTTTCAGACGGAGGGAAATTTAATTCGGTAGAAAGTGCTGTTCAACATGCGAAAGAAATGGTTGCAGCTGGTGCCAAGATAATCGATGTAGGTGGAGAATCTACCCGGCCTGGTTATACACCCATTTCCGATGAAGAAGAAATTGATAGGGTAGTGCCTGTAATAAAAGCATTATTAAAAGAGGTTCCTGTCATTATCTCCATTGATACCTATAAGTCGGCAGTGGCAAAAGCTGCGGTTGAAGCGGGTGCCCATATGATCAATGATATTTGGGGGGCAAAAGCAGATCCGGCAATGGCAAACGTAGCAGCAAAGTACAATGTTCCAATTATCTTAATGCATAATCGATCGGACGAAGCTTATGGCAACTACTATGAAGACTATAGGAATGACCTCAAAAAAAGCGTGGACCTCGTAAAAAAAGCCGGGGTACCAGATGACCATATTATCCTAGATCCAGGCATTGGATTTGTAAAAAACCTGCAGCAAAGTATCGAAACGATGCAGCGACTAGAAGAGTTGGTGGGGCTTGGATACCCGGTATTACTTGCAACTTCCCGCAAACGCATGATTGGAACAATTCTTAACCTTCCTTTGGAGGAAAGGGTTGAGGGAACGGCAGCAACCTGTGCCTTCGGTGTCATGAAAGGCTGCCATATTGTGCGGGTGCATGATGTGAAGGAAGTGTCGCGAACAGTTAAAATGATTGATGCTTTAATGGGAAAATTTGAAGTGAATGAAGAATTACCTTCCAGACACTAAAGGAGAGCAAACGATGGATTATATACATTTAAGAGATATGCAGTTTTTCGGCTATCATGGGGTATTACCTGAAGAAAAAGTGCTTGGGCAAAGATTCAGAGCCACGGTCTCATTGGCTGTAGATATTCAAAAAGCCGGGCAAACTGATGAGCTGGATGATACCGTAAGCTATGTAGGAGTCTATGATATTTGTAGAGAAGTAATAGAGGGTCGTCCCTATAAATTGATAGAGGCGGTTGCAGAAAACATCGCTT
>DAMDNS010000325.1:0-3924 GCA_032083605.1 Ureibacillus sp. | reverse complement strand
TGCATTTGGGAATCCATTATTGAGAATGACCTATGATTTTAAGGAACAAGATAATGAGATGTCTAAATTTATGGCAAGTAAAACTGAAGAGATCATGAAGGAAATGGGCGCATCCGAAATAATAGTGGCCAAGGAAAAGGGTCCATATAATATTGTTCCTTATCAATCTACACATAACACTGGTGGCGTAATTATGGGGGATAATCCAGACACAAGTGCGTTAAATAGCTACTTGCAAATGTGGGATTATGAAAATGTTTTCGTTCCAGGTGCTAGTGCATTCCCGCATAACTCGGGCTATAATCCTACTGGTACAGTTGGAGCCTTATCTTACCGTTGTGCCGAGGGTATTGATTTATATCTAAAAAATGGCGGTTCATTAGTTTAAAAATGCCAATTAACTATCTTAATGGAAGCTATAATGAAAGAGAGAATGTCGTCGGTTTCGAAAACATTCTCTTTTTTACTATCTAATTAAATTTACCTTTACCATTTTCCGAACACTATTGATAAACAAGATTTGTGAACTGTTATTAAGATCTGATAGGGTTAAAATTTTCTCTTGGATTTTCCCTTCCTTTAATAGCTTTTCGCGATACGTTCCTGCAAGAAGTCCGCTTTGAGTAGGGGGAGTGTAAAGTGTACCATCTATTTCTAATATCACGTTCCCGTTTGTAAATTCAGTAATTTCTTCATCTTCGTTCCAAAGGAGCATGTCAAAAACATCCTGTTGTTGGAATTGAGAGTAAATTTCGCGATGAGTTGTTTTATGATATAAAAACAGATTCTTTTTACTGATTGGCTTATTTGCTAATTGAACAATTTTCTGCCCAGCTGTTTCCTGTATAGGCTGCAGTTCAATAGACAATTGACCAGATTTCGCTAGAAGTAATCGCATCTTAAAATCGCCTTTAGGATAGTTGTTTGCGTATCCTGCTAATACAGTTTTCACTTTATCCCTATCTAAAGGGAAATGAAAATAGTTTGCCGATGCTTGAAGTCGGTTGAGATGTTCATCCAGTAAATAAAGGTCCCCATCAGTGAGTAGAATGCTTTCCAGTAAATTAAAAATTGGCTTTTCCTGTTCAAGCAAGCTTGCTTTTGTTAGAACTTCGTCGTATTCTCCTGAAGCTGTAGAATCCCAAGTAATTCCACCACCTACACCATAGGTTGCTTGGCCAGTTACTTGGTTGATGATGACAGTTCGGATAGGGACATTGAAAATCGCTTCCTGGTTTGGCGAGAAATAGCCAATTGCTCCACAATACACATCCCTTGGTGATTCTTCTAGCTTTGAAATAATCTCCATTGTACTAATTTTGGGTGCCCCGGTAATGGAGCCGCAAGGGAAAAGGGCCTTAAACAAGTCGAAGTAGGAAGTATTTTGCTTCACATCTGCCGTAATTGTCGAGGTCATTTGGAGAACAGTGGGATAATGCTCGATATCGAAAAGCTTTGGAACTTGAACGCTCCCTTGTTCTGCAATAACACTTAAATCATTGCGCAATAAATCAACAATCATGACATTTTCTGCGCGGTTCTTTTCTGATTCATAGAGCCATTTTGCATTTTCCTGATCTTCTGCCACTGTTTTTCCTCTGGCTATAGTGCCTTTCATCGGACGAGTTGTAATTTGATTGCCCTTTAAATGAAAGAAAAGTTCAGGCGATGCAGATAAAACACTGAAATCTCCCGTATTAATGTAGGCGCAATATTTTGAAGCTTGGGCATTCTTCAATTGTGAGAAGAACGCAAGATCATCACCTTCAAAATTTGAATTTAGTCGAATGGTATAATTCGTTTGATAGGTATTTCCATTCTCAATTGATGCCTTTATAGATTCAATCGAATCATTATATTGGTTCATCGTCACATTGGGTGTCCATTTTGTATGTTCATAGCTTCCATTGCTGTCTAGGTGCTCATTTAGAGGATCAGAAAAAATTCCAAACCAAAGTAAAGGCATATTGGAATGTTGATTTACTTGAAAAGCTGGATCAAATGCCGGAGCACTTTCGTATGAAACATATCCTGCTGCATAATATCCTTCTTCAACAGCTTTTTGAATAACCTGAAAACATGTGCGGATTTCTTCTAATGTGTTTGCCGAGACTATTTTTACTGGGTCGCGAAATGAAATAGGCCGGACTTCGCCAGTTGCATCAGCAAATTCGAATGATAATAGTGGTTGTTTAGTATTCGTTGTCATCATGTAATCCTTTGTGTTTTAGTAAAAAAATTTTGTATCATTTTTAGTCCATTTTCCGTAAGGATTGCTTCTGGATGGAATTGCACTCCTTCAATAGGAAACTCCTTATGACGAATGGCCATAATTTCATTGTTTACAGTTTTTGCGCTGATTTCAATGCAATCAGGTAATGTTTCCTCATCAACAATCAATGAATGGTATCGTGTTACAGGAGCAGGAGAGGGAATGTCTGTAAAGATTCCCTTTCCATCATGATGTATCAGCTCTACTTTACCGTGCATGGGTTTATTTGCTTTATGTACTTTGCCACCAAAGGCCTGGGCAATAATTTGCTGTCCAAGGCAAATTCCTAAAAGTGGAATATCCCTATGAAATTCATTTACAACCTCCAAGCAAATTCCTGCTGTATCGGGATTGCCTGGACCTGGTGAGATAAGAATAGAAGCTGGCATCATCTCTCTAATGTCTTCCAATGTTAACTCATCATTTCTTTTGACAAGGACTTCCTCACCTACCGATTGAATATATTGCACTATATTAAATGTAAATGAATCATAATTATCGATGACTAGTATCAACTTAATAGTCTTCCTTTCAGGTGAGTAATATGACACCTATTATAGAAGAAAAAGGTCGAAAAAGCGAAGGATACGAAGAACGGAAGTATGGGAGAGACACAAAAAATGAGACTGGGACAGAAAAAGAAATTTATTTGAATAAGGTAAATTTCTTTGTTAAGAAATAGATACTTAAAGAATTGATTGCGGTGAAGGGGCGAGTGTAGCTGCCGACTGCGTCTTTCGCTACAGAGCGGAGCTTCCTGTGGATGCGCGTCCCCGCAACGGAAATCAATTTTAGCTATATCAAAAACACACCATTTTCCTACTCGAGGAAAATGATGTGTTTGGTTTTTGTCCCAGCGTTAATGGTTCCTTCTTTATTTATTATCATTGATGAATTTTTCAACCTTTTTCACGATGGAGCTGTTTTTGATTTTCTCCATTAAAGGGTTTTTCTCCATTCCATATTCCTCATTCGATTTAGATGTACCTTGCCCTTGATGAGAATTTGTGGATTTACTTGCACTACTTTCGCTTTGGAGTCCTCGATCATCAAAATTTGAATATTCATCGAAATCTTTGTTTTGACTCATCTTTCTCATCTCCTTTCGACATTATTATGGGTATTTTTTGCTTATATTATGTAAACAATAATTCGAACTATTGCTCCTAGTCAGAAAATAATGGATAATTAAAAAATTAAATTAGATATGAGTAGGAGTGTACATAAAATGCAAGCTGAGAAAGTGAAGAGAGAGAACATGCACCAAATTTCACATGTTGAGAATAGAGCTCGATTACTAGTAAAATGTCCCGATAAGCCAGGAATAGTATCTGTATTATCTACATTTTTATTAAAGTACAATGCAAATATTATTGAATCTAGTCAATATTCAAGTGATCCGGAAAATGGAACGTTCTTTATTCGATTAGAATACACATGCGATGATCTTCAAGCAAAAGCAGATGATATGGAAAAGAATTTTTCTGAAATTGCACGAGATTATGAAATGACTTACGATTTCTACTATTTAAATAAGCGTCAACGTTCGGCTATTTTTGTGTCTAAAGAATTGCATTGCTTATTGGAGCTGCTTTGGGAATGGCAAAATGGTGATCTTGAAACAGATATAGCAGTTGTCATTAGTAACCATG
>DAMDNS010000324.1:0-3924 GCA_032083605.1 Ureibacillus sp. | reverse complement strand
TTGCTAGAACAACGTAAATTCATGTTGGAACAAACGAACGAGCAATTGGAACAATATCAGCTGCAGCTCAGAAATTGGCGTGAGGAGCAAGTGGTTTTCTTAGATAACTTAAAAGCATATAAAGATGAGCGTGTGATTGAATTTCAACAAATGGCCAAGCAATCGATTAAAACGTTTTTTAACGATCTAGAAGAAGAAATACTTGATCGAATCGATATTTATAGCGGAAATCAAGTCCAAATATTTTTCGAAAAAGAAATCCCTAATTTGATGAAACGCAAAACGAAGATGTGGATTGAACGCTATACTCCACATATACATGAATTAATTAGTAAATTAGAGATAGCGTTAGCAGACATACTCGCACAATTATTTAAAGAAAAAGTTTCTATTAAAACAATTAGAAGTAATTATCAGGTAGCTACTGCTAAAGAAGTCAATTTTGAGGCAGAAAAACAGCCAGATCCATTCCTGACATCAGGATTACTTGTAGGTGGTGCAAGTACATTATTGTTAGTCTTGGGAGGTCCAATCCTATTACCAATATTAGGAATGGTTGGTCTTCCTTATTTACAAAAGAAAATGCAAAAAAATCAACTTGATTATCTAAAACCACAAATGAAATCTGATTTCAGCGAAAAACTTGTACAGGTTCAATTTCAATTCATTGATGAGGTTTGTGAGTATATTGAGAAAAGTGCGAATCAAGTTTTTGATCAATCATTGCTATATTTTAATGATCGAATCTCGGAGCAAGAAAGAGCTGTACGAGAACAATTAGAAACTAACAGATATCGGACTAATGAAACTGATCGAGAAATCATAGCGATTAATCAGTTGTTAAACGAACAGAAACTACTAACTTTATAAGGAGGGACTTGCTATATGTATAATTTATTCGATGGGATACACGGTGGAGAATTAAATGTTGATCAACAAAACGATTTCACGAATCATGAAGATTTTTTGGATAATGATGTAATGGATTTTAACTATTCCACTCATAATCAATTTTCTGGATATCAAGATGGTTACTTTGGAAATGACCCACTAAGTCAATCCAAACATTATCAATGTCCAGAATTCCCAGGTGTAACGCTTGTCGATTCTTATGTACGAGCTGATGGAACAGTTGTCGATGCACACTGGCGCACAAATCCAGATGGCATTATTTCAAATAATCTTAATGCAAATAAATAATGAAATTTTGAGATGAAAAAGCATCAAAAGATGATCTGACCCCAAAAAGTTAGTCATATGTATTTAGGCTACTTATAGAGGACCTGAGTTCGGTATTACATCGGGCTTAGGTCTTTTAATTTTACTTAATACGTTTGAAATAATAATAGTCGATAAACTCCGGTAATAACTTTTCAATATGCTCAATACTATCAAATTCTTGTAAATAAAGTAGCTCAGCTATTTAGAATGTCTCTATACTATTTTCTTGATAAAGGAGAACTCAGTGACTGATAACCCGACAGGTTAGCCTCATATCCTTCGCAATTTTCATTGATTGATTTGTGTCATTTTGCATATTGTATAACCGCTTGAAAACTTTCTGTACTGAGTTTTCCCCATGTACCATTATTCAAGACAAGCCCTCCGAGAATCCTCCCTCATAAAAAGACGCTCTATTACTATTTAAAAAAACTTTCAAACTCACACATAATTGTTAGAAAACCTACACTATACCTGTCAATAATCTTCTATTTTGGTAGTTGATATCTAGAAATCTTCTAAATTGCACCCGTTAATTCTGAAATTGAAATTCAAGGTCAAATGAAAAAATGATCTTTAGAGTAAAAAATAGCTAATCCAAACTTTATATTTCTATTTTTTGTTGACTAGTTTCTGGCAAGGGAAAAAATTTTTTCTTACATAGGTTTTTTATCGGTTAAGTGATTTTGAAGTACATGCAAAAAGCCCGCCAACTTCACATTTCTACTGTATTTATATTGTCAATTGTTATTATTTAAAGACGAATTCACGTTACGTTCGCGATTTGACGCAGGTTGAAAAAGTAATGTATATTTTTTTAAAGAATTTATAATTTTCGAACAAATGGGGTGGGGATATGAATATGCAGCTGGGGATGCAGGCAGTCATGTCGCAACAGTTAACTGCACAAATGATTCAGCATTTGAGTATTTTGCAGTTAACCAATCTGGAATTGAAAGAGCTTGTCGAACAAAAAGCTTTAGAGAATCCGTTAATAGATTTGATGGATCAGCATGATGACACATGGCTCACTGGAAAAATGCAAAAGGGGAGCGTTGAACCAGATTATCGCTTGGTTGCCATGCAACAGACGGTAGCCGATTTTCTAATGGAGCAAATTCCATTAAATGCGACAGCTTTTGAACGAACAGTAATCACCTACTTAATTCACTCGTTAGATGAGCGTCTATTTTTGACTACGAATGCAAGTGAGGTAGCACAGCATTTTAAAATGGAATTAGAAGAGGCTAAGCGATTGATTCATATCCTTCAATCATTTGAACCGATTGGTGTAGGGTGTCAAACTAGCACAGAGTTTTTCTTGAAGCATATTGAACAATGCGAGAATGTACCGTATTTTGCAAAAGACTTTGTGACCTATGAAATGGAAACCATTGCGAAAATGGACATCGTGTCATTAAGAAGACGTTATCAGTTGACAACTCATGAAGTGATGGCAACAATCGCTTTCATCAAAGAGTTGCCACGTATACCGGTGATTTCTTTAGAAGAAGTTGTCGCAACAGTTATACCGGATGTCTCAGTCTATTGTATAGAGGGGCAGTGGGCGATAGAGGTCGAGCAAAAAGCGGTCCCTAGTATTCGTTTGCACGATGTCTATGTTGAGCTTTTAAGGGCAGATTCGCCAAACTATCTGAAATCATGCATGCGTGATTTTACAACACTTGTACAAGGGCTGGATTTCCGAAAAAATACTTTATATGACATTACCCAATATTTAATAGAACAGCAGCCTGCGTTTTTTGAAAAAGGGCCACGTGCATTGAAGCCGATGCGCTTAAAGGATGTTGCAGAGGCGTTACATATGCATGAATCGACGATTAGTCGAGCAGTAAAAGGCAAGTACTTACATACAGCACAAGGGAATTTTGCGATGAGTGAATTATTTGTAAAAGCGATTAATAATGTGACAACCTCATCTGTTAGTGAGCGTATTGCGGCTATTATCGCACAAGAAAATAAACGTTCTCCGTATAGTGATCAGCAACTGGTACGCTTATTAAAAGAAGAGGGCATTGTGATATCGCGCAGAACTGTTGCTAAATACCGCGAACAGCTCAATCTACCAAGCTCTCAGAAGCGAGCGTACTTATTGCTGGAAAAAATAGATTAATATTCAAATTGTAGACAAAGTACATGAAGTGGGCAAGCTCCACGTGTACTTTGTCTTTTTTATACAGGCATTCCTAAGATAGTGAAATGTTTAAGGACTCGCTTAATTTGATCAATTCATTATTTACATAGTCCTTTGAGTAATCGAAGCCTAAAATAGCAATGACTTTACCTTCCGAATCATAAAGTGGTACGCAGCATGTTTTCCATGCACCATATTCATCCTCATAAATTGGGGTTACGCTAAGAATGCCATTATAGGCATCATCAATGGATTTTAGAATAATATCACTGCCAATATATGTGGCCCCTACTGGTATTACAAAGCCTTCACTGGAAGTAAGGTGGATAATGTTGCCTTCTTCATCTCGCACAAAGATAAATCCCCATTGCACCCCTTCTTCTTTTGTATAGATTTGGGTAAGCTGCTCGGATACTGGGTCAAGATATTTCGTATTATTTGGATGCTTGATGGCCTCTTCAAGCATTGCAGGTGGTATGGAAACAGATGTCACGACAGCTGTTGCACGCAATCGCTTATCTAGTTCACTTTCTAGAATATGGCGTGTA
>DAMDNS010000323.1:0-3928 GCA_032083605.1 Ureibacillus sp. | reverse complement strand
GGAATCCAGGAGTTTAAAGAAGCCGCCGCCAACTTTTATAAACGTGAATATGGTGTAAACATTGACCCTGATACCGAGGTGGCGATTTTAGGAGGTTCAAAAATTGGCCTGGTGGAGCTGCCAATGGCGATATTAGATCCCGGCGACTATATGCTGCTCCCTGACCCTGGCTATCCCGATTATTTGTCTGGAGTTGTACTCGGAGATGTTCAATTCGATACAATGCCTTTGCTTGAAGAAAATGAATTTTTGCCAGATTACGCGACTTTATCGGATGCCGTGAAGGACCGAGCAAAGCTCATGTATTTGAATTATCCAAACAATCCTACTGGTGGAACTGCGAGTTTAGAATTTTTCGAAGACACAGTGCAGCTTGCCAAAGAAAATGACATAGCAGTTGTGCATGATTTTGCCTATGGCGCATTAGGGTTTGATGGGAAGAGACCTGTTAGTTTCCTACAGGCGGATGGAGCAAAAGATATAGGAGTAGAGCTTTACACATTATCGAAAACCTATAATATGGCTGGCTGGCGTGTCGGGTTTGCGGTCGGAAATGCCGAGATTATCGCAGCCATCAATTTGATACAGGATCATCTTTTCTGCAGTGTCTTCCCTGGTATTCAGCATGCTGCAGCGGCAGCTTTGAATGGTGAACAGGGGTGTGTAGAGGAACAACGGTCAATCTATGAAAGAAGAAGGAATGTTTTAATAGAGGAAGCTCACCGAATCGGCTGGGACGTAAAGGCACCAAGCGGGTCATTCTTTGCATGGCTAAAAGTACCTGAAGACTATACAAGCGAGGAATTTGCAGACTTGCTGCTGGACGAAGCAAACGTCGCCGTAGCAGCTGGAAACGGCTTCGGCGCATACGGCGAAGGCTACATCCGCGTAGGACTGCTAGTAAGCGAAGAACGATTGAAGGAAGCAATAAGCCGTATCGAAAAATTAGGCTTATTTAAGGTACCAGGCACCAAAACAATTCAAAATATTTAGAATTGTTTTGGTGCCTGGTCCATATTAAATTCTAAATTGTGTGTGGACCTGGTCCACACACAATTTACTAAACGAATAGTTCAGCCATTTTTTCTTGGAGTTTTTCAGGGATGATCGCGTCGTCAAACAGTTGCCGCATGGCTCTTTCTGTTTCGGCATAGAGGTTTGCATATGCAATAGCGTCATACATGGTTGAACGATAGGTCCCTACTATTCTTTTTATATTCGCTTCCTCTACTTCAGTTGGATGGCAGAGGCTCGCTATATCAAAGATTTCATCCCCTTCTCTATCCGGGAAGTATTGATGGGGCTCTGTACTGTCAAATATACATAGTTTTAATTCCGGTAAAATAACCATATCGACTGAATTTGAATCCAGTCCACACCATACCATTCGAGCATCAAACCCTCGATTTAGTGCTTCATCCACTAATTTTTTCATTAAAGAAGATTTCCCTGTGCCAGGATACCCTTTGATAAACAAGCGTTTTTCAAGATTTTGCGTGATACTTTGAACCGTATCCCGAGCTCCCGCCGGAGTTAATGTGCCAAGTAATCTATGAGTTTTTGCTCCACTTTTCTCAAGCTTTTGTACACCAAATACCTTCAACATTAATTCTTCCGTTTTGTTGTCTAACCCCTTCCAATCCATATATCGGCGTGTTTCAACTTCCCAATCATCGTGTATTTTAAGCGCTTTCGATAGTGCTTGAAAGCATTTTGCGTAATAATCATCTTTCTTAGTAGATAAATTCAGGAAATCTTGCTGCTTTTCAATCACCTTCTGCTTATCCACACAATCCTCCAAGGAAATCACTTGAACATGAGAGGCATTTGAATCAATCACAAGATTTGTTGCTTCGAGGAAAAGAATATTATGTGGCTCTTTTACAAAAAGTGCCTCAATGGTATTTTCAAAAAACGGGTCATGGAAGTATTCAATCTCCGTTCCTTTATTGCCATAAAAGATTCCTAGTTTACTTAAATAGTCGGCAACTTTAAAACCTTGAGCTCCTTTAATTAAATAAACAGTGTTCGCTTCATGCATAATTTCATCATAAACATTCTTTATCCCCTGCCCTGTTAACGCTTGCCCGAAAAAGTGTGTAACATTAACACTCAACTGACGCCATCCTCCCATAGGTTTGTTAACTTTATATCTATGTTCAACGCCTAAAAAATGTGCTTGCCATACAGCTTTTCGTACAATCAAATTGAATTGTGTGTGTACCAGGTCCACACACAATTCTCAAACAATTTAAACAAAAAAATCCGAACACGCGGCGATGCCGGGTTCGGATTGAAGAAGATGGTTTATTGGATTACGCCTAATTCGCGGCCTACTTTTTCGTAGATTGCTAAAGCGTTATCAAGCATTTCTTTTGTGTGGGCTGCAGTTGGCATGTTGCGAACGCGCCCTGTTCCTTTTGGTACTGTTGGGAAGACGATTGCTTTTGCGTAAACGCCTTCTTCTACAAGGCGTTTTGAGAAGGTTTGCGTTAGCTTTTCGTCTCCAATAATACATGGCGTAATGGGTGTTTCTGACGCACCGATGTTAAATCCAAGCTTTTTCAAGCCCGCTTTTAAGTAATCGCCGTTTTCCCATAGCTTATCGTGCAATTCTGTTGAATCGATAATCATTTGGATGGCACGAGTAATCGCAGCCACGTCACCTGGTGTTACTGCAGTCGAGAATAAGAATGGACGCGAACGAACCTTTAACCAGTCGATTAAATTTTTCTTCCCGGCAACATAGCCACCAACTACACCAATCGCTTTTGAGAGTGTACCGATTTGGAAATCGATTTCTTTTTCAAGACCGAAATGCTTTACAGTCCCTTTCCCTTTACCAGTAACACCTGAACCATGTGCATCGTCCACATAAGTGATCAAGTCGAATTCTTTGGCAATTTCAACGATTTCAGGTAATTTCGCAATGTCCCCATCCATAGAGAAAACGCCATCTGTGATAACCATTACTTTATTATATAATCCTGATTCAGTTGCTTCCTTTGCTTTAGCACGAAGATCTTCCATATCCGAGTGATTGTATGCGATAATTTTCGCTTTGGATAAACGACAGCCATCAATAATTGAAGCATGGTTTAATTGGTCAGAAAGAATGGCATCGTTTTTATCCATTACAGCAGAAATCGCGGCCATGTTACAGTTAAAGCCCGATTGATAAGAAATCGCAGCCTCTGTTCCTTTGAACTCCGCTAATTTTTCTTCCAATTTCACATGCAGGTCCATCGTTCCGTTAATCGTACGAACCGCTCCAGCTCCTACACCGTATTTATCGATTGCATCTTTTGCAACTTGTTTTAATTCATCATTTGTTGCCAAGCCTAGGTAGTTATTTGAAGATAAGTTGATTAATTGCTTGCCGTTTACTTGAATGATTGGACCATTAGCCCCTTCAACTGCATCAATTTCATTGTATAGCCCCTGATCTCGCAGTACCTCTAAATTTTCGTTTAGGAATGTATCTAAAATTTTAGACATGGATTCATCTCCCTTACCTTTAGTTATTTAAATTTTAGCATAATCAAGTGATTTTTCGATATGTGGGAATTCTCTGAAAGTTCAAGAGGTACATTGTTAGAAATTATTGACAAAATGTTAAGTAAACATTACATTATAATTAGCATATGTTAAGTAAACATAACATTTCATTTGGTATGTTTAGCAAGGAGGCTATATATTGCTCAGGAATCGTGTCAAGGAATTGAGGGCGAGAAACAACTTCACCCAAAGCGAGTTAGGAAAACTTGTTGGGGTTACAAGGCAAACAATCGCTTTTATTGAAAAAGGCGAATTCTCCCCCTCCATCACTCTTGCGTTGAAACTTTCAAAGGAATTAAAAGAACCGCTTGAACAAATATTTTGGCTAGAGGAGGATGCAAAATGAACATTCGTACGATCTATCCCATTA
>DAMDNS010000322.1:0-3935 GCA_032083605.1 Ureibacillus sp. | reverse complement strand
AATATCGGCTATTGCTTGGAGCTTTCTCGTCTTGGTGGTGGGGTTGGCGTTAATTTAACGGATTTACGTCCACTAGGAGATCCGATTAAAGAGATAGCAAATCGGGCAAGCGGTGTAATTCCTGTTGCCAAGCTTCTGGAAAACTCATTTAGTTATTCGAATCAGCTTGGTCAACGGAACGGTTCAGGTGTTGTTTATCTAAATATTTTCCATGGTGATATCGAGAATTTTATTTCATCTAAAAAGCCAAACGCGGATGATAAGATCCGCCTGGCTACACTATCAACCGGTATTATACTGCCGAGCATTTTCTTTGAACTCATGAAGCGGGATAAGGATATCGTGCTCTTTAGTCCTTATGATATTTTCAAGGAATATGGGAAACGAATGTCTGAAATATCGATTTCCGAGATGTATTACGAGCTGCTGGATAATCCGAATATCCGTAAAATTAAACGATTGAATGCCCGCAAATTATATACAGAAGTAAAAAAAGCGCAATTTGAGTCCGGTTATCCTTTTGAAATTTTTGATGACAATGTCAATGAAGTGCATCCCTTAAAAAATATTGGTCGCGTTCAAATGTCTAATCTATGTACAGAAATCCTGCAGCTACAGCAAAAGAGCGTTATTACCGATCAGGATGAACCCAATGAGTATGGATTGGATGTTTCTTGTAATCTAGGTTCAATTGATATACACGAAGCAAGTAAAGTAGCCGATTTTGGCAAGTTGGTAGATACAGCAATGCGTCTTTTAACGAACGTCTCTCAAATGACGTATATCAAAAACGTTCCATCCGTTGCCAAAGCCAACAAGCTAATGCATTCTGTCGGGCTCGGAGTTATGAATTTGCATGGGCATTTAGTGACCCAGGGAATTATGTATGGCTCAAAGGAATCCATTGAGTTTATCGATGCCTTTATGGAAGCGCTAAACTATTACTCTCTTAAAAGCTCCATGGAAATTGCGAAAGAGCGCGGAGAGAGGTTTTATGGATTTGAAGAGAGCGAATACGCGAATGGGAATTACTTTGAAGCTTATATAAATAAAGGTGAAGAGGAATTCCAGCCAGAAACCATTCGAGCACTGGGATCTGTGCCGATTATTACGGCTGAAATGTGGAAGGAGTTAAAAAAGGAAGTGCAAGAAAATGGCTTAATTAATGCATAAACTTATTGTGCCTATACATGGAGACATGTATCGAAAATGGATTTAAATGCTGGAAACCCCTAAAGCCTTCTTGCCAAAGCGAAACTGGAAACGGTATGCGTAAAGGAGCGAGAGCAGAAAAAAGTAGAAGGATTTAATTAGAGCAGAAATGGACTAATTAATTACAATGGGAAATCAGCAGGGAACTATCTTTAAATATAGAATTAATTAATGATAGACCCTCAACGACTACCATATCCACACCCTATTGAAAATAGCCAAAGGAGAGATCTAAATTTGGATATTTTTGCACTTAGAACTTATTCTGAAAAAAGAAGCTTAGGACGATTAATTGAGAAAGATTGCGTTATATGTAATAGAACTTTTAGTGTTCCATTTGGTAGGAGATATGTAATAACAACATGTTGTAAATACTGTCAAAGCCTTGCTTTATCATGGAAAAAGAATCAAGGGCGTTATGTGTTGTGCAAAATGTGTGATAAACCAATATGGGAAATGCCTTCTAGACATTCTAAATACTGTTCTAAACGATGCCATAACTTGGCTATGTCTATTTTCCCGGATGAAATGAATCTTGGCATAATTCAAACAGGTAGAAAGAAGTATTATGGGGCGAATTGGTTATCTCAAAGAGAAAGAGCAAGATTGCGAGATGAATTTATTTGTCAAAGATGCGGAATCAATGAAAATGAGTATGGACAAGAATTATCTGTTCATCATAAAATTCCATTTGTTTACTTTGAGACATATTTAGAGGCCAATAAACTTGAAAACTTGATTTCTATTTGTGAACCATGTCATAGAAAAATTCATAGTGGTAAAAACCACACATTAAATTTTGATAAAGAAAAAATTATTTTCAAAAATGAATTAAATAAAGTGCAAACAAAACAACAAGAAAACGCATTAAAAGTTCTGGATTTACTACTTAACACTGATAAAACACTAAAAGAAATTTCTCAATTAACTGGAATTTCCTATAGCAAGGTGCAAAAATTATATAGAGGAAAAGCTTATCAATACTGATCTAACTCTAACGGAAATATCAATAATAACTAAATCATCTCTAGCAATGGTACAAGATTTATATAAAGGGAAAACTTATGCCGAGTTATATGATATTCCTCCGTATAAAGTAGCGCCAAGAAGAAAGGCTAATGAAATAAAACACTAGGGTGATTGTATAGTCTACTCCCACTTCAGAATGAAGTACTAAATATCTCGAAAGAGAGGGTATAAAGGATAGAATAGCCATTGCTCCAACTGGCTCCATAAGTTATATCAGATCGTGCACTGCCTCAATCGCCCCATGTACAGAGCGGGTAGAGGTACGCGACTATGCCGACAGCCGAACGATTTATCCGATGCCATTTTTAACGAATGACAACGCTCACCTCTATGTTGAAGCCTATGATGTCAATGCTTATGATCTAATCGATTTATATGCAGCTGCACAAAAACATGTCGATCAAGGGATTTCGATGACACTATATGTAACCGATGCGTGGACAACGGAACAGTTGGCGAAAGTGTATATTTACGCTTGGATGCGCGGCATTAAGTCGGTTTACTACGTACGTCAACGATTACAAACGCTGGAGGAGTGTGTAGCATGTCAAATTTAATCTATGAAGCGGTCAATTGGAATAAGCCGACAAGTGAGCTTGCTAAAGTTTTTTGGGACCAGCAATGGAAGCAAATCTGGTTTCCGGAAGAAATTGCGGTGAGTAAAGACGTGAAGCAGTGGCAGAGCTTCGAGCACCAGGAAACCTACAAAAAGGTATTTGCCGGTCTCACATTACTCGATACCGTTCAAACCAATATCGGCATGAATCAAATTGCAACTTATGCAACGGATCTGCAAGAAAAAGCAGTCTTTACGGTTTTTGGCGCTTTTGAAGCCATCCATGCAAAATCCTATTCTTATATTTTCACGACACTTTGTACAAATACGGAAATTGATGAATTGTTCGAGTGGGTAAAGAAAAACGAATATCTTCAATACAAGGCAAACAAAATTGGAGACATTTATAACAGTATTGAGGAAGGGAACCAGGAAAGTTTATGGAAAGCGATGTTTTCTTCAGTCATGTTAGAGTCTTTCTTATTCTATTCAGGGTTTTTCTATCCCCTTTACCTAGGTGGACAAGGAATATTGCGGAATTCGGCTGAGGTCATTTCGCTCATCTTGCGTGATGAATCGATTCACGGTGTAGCAGTCGGATTTTTTGCTCAAGATCTCTTCAAGCAATTTTCCGAGGAAAAACAAGATGAGTTAAAAGTATGGGGATATGACCTCTTGCTTGATTTATATCAAAATGAAATGAACTATACAGAGGATGTCTATGCAGAAACAGGCCTTTCCCCAGATGTAAAAGCATATGTACGTTATAACGCAAATAAAGCGTTGATGAACGTAGGCTTTGAGGCGATGTTCCCGGAAGAAGAAGTGAACCCGATCGTGATGAATGGTATCCGTAATGAAGGCTCTACTTTCGACTTCTTCAGTCAAAAGGGGTCTAGTTACAGTCTTGCCAAAGTAGCCCCGATCACTGACGACACATTTGATTTTAAAGGTAGAAACTTATAGGGTGATTTCCAACCCTATAAGTTTTTTCGTTGCTTAGCGTACAACAGAGAGAGTTTTCCATTGGAATGTCTAAAGCTCGCTGGTTTCGTGACAAACGAGAGAGGATTTTCTGTTGGAATGTCACGAGAGCGCATGTTTCGTGACAAAACAGGGAGGATATTCTGTTGGAATG
>DAMDNS010000321.1:0-3936 GCA_032083605.1 Ureibacillus sp. | reverse complement strand
TTCTGAATACTCCCGAAAAATTGAAGGTTTTCTCTAGCCGTTAATTCTCCATAAAGTGCAATTTCTTGAGGTACAACCCCTAATACGTTTCTAAGCTGTTTCGGATTTCTAATGATGCTATCCTGATTTAAAAATACATCCCCATCTGTCGGTGCAATTAAAGTCGCAAGCATTGCGATTGTAGTCGATTTCCCCGCTCCATTTGGTCCAAGCAAGCCAACCATTTCCCCTGGTTCCATATAGAAGTTGACTTGATCGACGGCCGTTACTTTTTTAAACCGTTTTGATAAATTAACCACTTCAATCATTTTCCAAACCACCCTTCTATGTATACTTTAACAAGTTCGATAACAGCTTTTAAGTAGCTGACGTCATTATCGAGTGTGACTAGAGTCATTTTTTCATCTTATTCCAAAAACAAACTCCACCACAATAATTCGAGTTGACGAGCACCTGTTATGCTATCCTCTCCGCAAAAAAAGCGGTATATTATTACCGCTTAGACTAAACCATTTTTTACAGCATAGATTGCTAGTTGGGTACGATCCCGCAAATCTAGCTCCTGTAATATATGGGTGATATGATTTTTCACTGTACCTACGGATAGGAATAAGCCATTAGCTATCTCGCGATTTGTTTTACCTTCACCTACTAGTTTAACAATAGATAATTCTCGTTCGGTTAATGTTATGTGAATATCTTCATTTATAGGGACTGAACTTCTTTGCAGCAGTTTTGGCATGAGCTTGGCAGCAATATCCTCCTGCAAGACCAATCCCCCGCTTAAAACACTATATATAGAAGAAAGCAGTTTTTCGGGTTCAGAGGATTTAAGTAAAAAACCGTTTGCCCCATCCTTTAAGGTTTGATATGCGTACTCATCATCCTCAAATGTTGTTAAAATAATGACTTTTAATTGTGGATATTGATTCTTGATTCGTTTAGTTGCTTCAATTCCATTCATTTCCGGCATTCTGACATCCATCAATACCAGGTCAACCTGATGCATTTGCAGCTGACTCAAAGCCTCAATTCCATTACTCGCTTCTGCTGTCACTTGAAAATGCTCATTCTGCTCCAAGATCATCCTCAATCCATTTCGTACAATCGTCTGGTCTTCAACTAGTAATATCCGTATCGTCATTTACTTTCACCTCATCATTTTGTAAATGCAACAATTGATGTATTTCCTTTTAGGGGGAATGAGCCTATTAATATAAAATGTTGATTCGTTACCAGAATCTTTAGTTCTCCGCCAATCTCATTTAGCCTTTCCTCCATATTCGTTAATCCAAATCCTTTGATAATAGGAGAATCTATAACCATTTTGTTCTTTACTTCAAACTGAAAATTATCTAGTGAATTTAGTCCAAGGGTCACTTCTACTTCTTTAGAGTGACTGTATTTCATCGCATTTGTTAAGCTTTCTTGTAAAATTCTATAAAGGATGATGCTTTGGGAATTGGAGATTGGCAATGACAAAACGCCATTTTTAAGAGAAAAATGAATATGAAGCCGACTTTCCATTTCAAGCTTACGTATTAATTGGATGACAGATTGGATTCCAGTAGTATCTTCTGACTTCAATTGCCTTACCGCATAGCGGGTTTCTTCCAGACTTTCCCTAGCTAATTCCTTTGCATTATCCAGACGATTATCTTTTTCTTGGATCGACATTGCCTCAAGCTGCATTAATAAAGAGGTCAATTTATGGCCAACCGAATCATGTATATCCCTTGCTATTTTCGTCCTTTCCTCCGCACGAACAAGCTGCTCCTGTTCAACAGACATCCGCTTTAATTGTCTATATTCATTTACCAATTGTTCATAAACCTGCCCCTTGGAAGAAGAAATCTCCACGAATTGATAGAGAAAATAGCAAATTAAAAAAATCGTCCCGATAAGGAAGAAAACATAAATAGGAATTCTGTTTAAAAGTCCGAAGACAATAGATGCTGCAAGAGCATAAGTAATAAATACATAATATGCTTTTCCTTTTAATTGAAAAGTTGCTTCAACTATAAAAAAACCAAAAAAGGGTACCCAATATAAATGGTTAACTGATGTAAAGCTACTAAATAAAATGAACAATACTATTAAAATATAATTAATGACCGGCTTATGTATTATGGGAATAAGAAAATACAGACAGAGAACACCCGTTATTAGAAACAGCGTACCAGTTACGTCATTTTGCGTTTGAAATGTATGAAGAAATAATGTTCCCGTCAACAAAACAATACATGTTAGCTTCAATAAAAATAACTTCATTTTATCCACCCAGCCTCTTAGGAAATATTTCCAAATCCAACTTCATTATATAACGATTTTTCAGTATTTTATATGTTATATATTTATAGAATTCAGTAAATTGGTGCGAAATTTCTCCTGCGGAAAGTAAAAGAGGAAGCTAAATGCTCCCCCGTAATTATAAAGTTTTATATTGAGCCAGTGCTTCTTTAAATGCATCGTAATGATCAAATTTAATGGCAATCTGTTGATAGTTTTTTTTAAAGCCCATTATCAACGTGGCTTCTTTTGGTTCTTTTAGCTTTAAAATAACATCCGGCAGAACTTTCTCAAAATCTTTAGCTACAAAATCGATTGTATCTTTCGTTAATTTTTGCTTCAGGATTTCTTTGTCAGTAATGGCCTCTTCGATTTCATCCCAAGCGACTTCCATTCGCTTCATTAATCCAAGCGAAATATAGATTTTGTTCTCGTCAAATTGAACAGGGTTTAATCTTACTGCTTGAATGTCAGCTAAAAAGAAAACAACCGAGTATATGTTAAAAAGTAATAACGCGATTGATAAGATGACGGACTTTTCATGCAATAGCCAATGAATGCCGATTGTTTCGATTAAAATTGCATGTATTAACATAATCTGAAACGCTATATAACTTGAGTTTTTATATAAGGTTAGAGAAAAACTATTTTGAATTGGTTTTCTCCTCCAGCTCAAAAAAGCATAGTAGAACATCAGCATTTCTGAACAAATGATGTGGATTATAGGATGTTTTTTCACGTATTTATCCACAGCATTTGAAAAGGCAAAAACTGTAGGTAAATTACTTTCTTTAGTTGCTTTCACTATCCTCGGCAAATATTTAACTAATGTAACGAGCAGAAGCAATTCCACCAGCAATAATCCTGCTTCCAGTACAAAACCTATCCATGTAATGGCGACAAAAGGCTTCAGATACGTCATAGGTATTAAAAACCTTGCTGCGATAAGTCCCATTGCCATAAGTAAAATAAACTGCTTCAAGCTTTTTTGTTTCTTATATCCTAAAAATAGCAAAGGTGCAACAATCACTAAATCAATTAATGATCCAATTACTACACCATTGTCGGCTCCAACTAAAACAAATTGTCCAAAATCGGTATGATAGAGTGCGATATTACTTCCAAGAACTAATATGAGTAGCAGCAACCAAATCTTTTGTCTGGCATTTTGTATAACTGCCATATGATCCCTCCTGCATTCTATAATGAAGCTTCTCAACTTTATTATAAAAAACGGTGCAAGAGATAACAATTTACAATTTTTCGAATTATTCAACAAAAAAACTTGAGTCCACACTTTAAATGCAGACTCAAGTTTCATTTATTTATCCCCAAACTTCCTCGGCAATTCCCTTGATCAATGTAAGTTTTTGCCATTGATTTTCTTCTTCCAGTATATTGCCGTCTTCTGTTGAAGAGAAGCCGCATTGCGGACTTAAACAAAGCTGATCTAATGACACAAATTTAGCTGCTTGATGGATGCGTGCTTTAATTTCTTCTTTATCTTCCAATTCACCAAACTTGGAAGTGATTAAGCCTAAGACAATTTTTAAATCCGGACGGTTCACATATTGCAATGGCTCAAAGCTGCCTGAACGTTCATCGTCAAACTCCAAGAATAAGCCATCTACATTCAGTCCACCAAAA
>DAMDNS010000320.1:0-3936 GCA_032083605.1 Ureibacillus sp. | reverse complement strand
AGGCATGAAAGCTTTATAAGCTTTAGTGATGAAGACTATCGCCCAATAGAACATCCAACAAAGTGGGTTATTTCACCAGTATCGAATACGTACTTTAGCAATGCATTGAATTCAGAAGAAAAGGATGCAGCAACTGAAGAAGTGGAAAAAGAGATTGATCAAGAATTATTAAATAGCTTAAAACAGCGATTTACAGAGTCTTATCCATACTTGAACTCCATTACGAAAAAATCGAAGACTAGTGTTTCTGAAATTAAACGGATTGAAAACCTGCAACGAGACGAAGAACCAGAGACACATTCACTGAAATCATCCACAACTGCTCCTGCTAAAAAAAGGCCACTGTTTTTACAAGAGAAAACCTTATCAGCTACTGAAATTGGTACAGTTGTTCATACAGTCATGCAGCATGTCCCTCAAGAAGGCTTTAATAGCATTGACGAGGTTGAAGCTTACTTGAATGTATTAGTTGAAAGAAATTTGCTTACAGCAGATGAAATTCAAGTGGTTGATTTTGAAAAAGTATATCAATTCTTTGAAAGTACGATTGGCAAACGCTTTAAATGTGCAAAGCAATTACATCGAGAAATTCCATTTACTTGGAGTATGAAGGATGAAGATGGGGATTCCCAAATCATTCAAGGAATATTGGACTGCTTATTTGAAGATGGGGAGGGTAAGTGGGTTTTACTCGATTATAAAACAGATAAAATTCTCCCTACATTTAAAGAGGAGCCTTACTTAACGAACGAAATGAAAAAACGCTATGGTGTGCAGCTAAGAGTTTATAGTCAGGCCATTGAATCGATTTTAAATGTGAAGGTCGATGAAAAAGTGCTGTACTTATATAATGCGGCTAAGGAAATCCAACTAGATTAACGAAAAATTTAAGTAGCCTATTAATTTTAGAAGAATTAATAGGCTTTTTTTCGAAATAATGTTGGATAATCATGTAAAATAGAGGCTATGAATCTTTCTGTGAAAAGGAGAACCACTGTGAATTTTCAACCAACATCTTTAAATGAGAGAGTTGACTCTCTTGATATTTTGCGCGGATTTAGTTTACTAGGGATTTTACTGGTGAATATGTTTGCCTTTTATTTACCAATGCCCCATATTGATTTGGGAAGCTGGTTTACAGAAGCGAAGGATATTATATGGCATCAAACGCTGGATATTTATGTGCAAAGCAGTTTTTATCCCTTATTCTCCATGCTGTTTGGATACGGGCTTGCCATGCAATTTATGAAGGCTCAACAAACAGGTTCGAATTTTTATAAATTTGCCCCAAAACGATTAATTATTCTCTTAATCATCGGCTTACTTCACGCCTTTTTCATTTGGTGGGGAGATATTCTAGCCATGTACGCCTTTTGTGGGTTTGCTTTAATTTTATTCCTTCGATTCGGAAGTGGCTGGTTATTAACATTTGGCATTGTTATTAATGGAATGATGCAGCTTTTCTTGATTGGTATATACGTACTAGCAGGTTTGGCTAATATGGAGGTTGAGGAGCAGGCAGTTGATATTGCTATGATAAATAATGCGATATCAGCATATGGGATTGGCAGCTGGGCTGATGCTTTCCAGCAAAGATTAAGTGATTTATCCCTGCAAATGGGCATTGGCATGTGGATTTCCGCATTGCTGACGATTCTGCCTTATATGCTGATTGGTGCAGCCATGGCAAAATGGCGTATAATCGAAAGAGGGAAAGAATTAAAAATTCTCTGGATCGCCTTGACAATTCTAGGACTATCATTAGGTCTATTTATAAAAAGTGCGCCATTCATGTTTACACGTACGTATCTATTAGACTATTTAAAAGTGTACGTAGGGGGGCCTATTCTTTCAATTGGCTATATAGGGGTTATTGTTTGCCTGAGTATGATTCCAATAATGTCAAAGCTATTGAAGCCAATGGCAAAGGCAGGACGTATGTCTCTTACTTTATATCTGATGCAATCTATTATTTGTACATTATTATTCTATAATTTTGGATTTGGTTTATATGGAAAAGTGGATGTACAAATGGGAACATATATAGCTATTGGACTATTTGTAATCCAGGTAATATTTGCGGAGCTTTGGTTTATGAAGTTTAATCAGGGTCCATTAGAGTTAGCTGTAAAGAAATTAACTTATAGATAATATAAGGTGAAGATGAAACGACAGTGTTTATTGGCAGAAATAATAATTTGGTGGATTTTAGCAAAAGGTTATTAATAAAATGTCGAAACTGTCAAAAATTCCTTATCGGAAAAGTGAGCAATTTCAGAAAATTTGATGTATGATGAAACTAATCTAGCATTCTGTTTGAAATTTGAAAGAATGTGAAGACAACAAAGGAAAAAAGAAGGAGCCTTTATTTTATGAAGATTTTATCGTTTAAATTAAATGGAGTAGTGAAATTCGGTCCGAAAGTAAAAAAAGAGGAAGCTGTTTGGGATGTTCTGGCTATACAAGAAGAGCTTAAAATTCTCCCTTCTTTTCCAGCAGAGATTATTGATGGAATTGCATTAGGTTTTGACTTTGTTGAAAAAATTCGTAAATTAGTGGAAGCAGCAAATAAGACTGAGCAAGTGGAGCAATATAAGCTTTCATTTTCTGATATAGAATGGCTTTCGCCTATTCCAAGAACACCAAAAAATATTTTATGTATTGGTAAGAACTACAATGAGCATGCAAAAGAAATGGGGCTTCAAGAAGCTCCTCAAGAATTAGTCGTATTTACAAAATCACCTACTTCTATTGCAGCCGACGAACAAGTCTTGCCAATTCATGATGGCAAAACAAATTCGCTAGATTATGAGGGTGAATTAGCTATCGTTATAGGTAAGAAAGGGAAAGATATTCCTAAAAATCTTGCCTATGACTATATTTTTGGCTATACAATTGCTAATGATATCACTGCCCGTGATTTGCAGGATCGTCATTTACAATATTTCTTAGGAAAAAGCCTAGAAGGTACATGCCCAATGGGTCCTTATATTGTGTCAAAGGATGAAATAACGGATCCACAAAACCTAACTGTTGTTACCAAGGTCAATGGGGAAGTTCGCCAAAATGGTTCAACTAAAGACATGGTATTCTCTCTAGAAGAGCTAGTTTCAATACTTTCTCGCTATGTAACGCTTGAGCCGGGGGATGTAATTTTAACTGGTACGCCTGCTGGGGTAGGAAAAGGAATGAAACCACCAACTTTCTTAAAAGCAGGGGATGAAGTAAAGGTTTCAATTCAAGGAATTGGAACATTGTCTAATCGTTTTGCCTAATTGCAAAAATGTCTAGTATAAGGCCTTCTTAAATCTTAAAAAATAGTAAAAATTTGTACAATAAAGTAAATAGAGACTATTATATTTGAACACCTAAACATCCCTATGGTAGGATATTGCTGACAAAGAAAAATAAGGTGGGAACAATATGGATTTTTTAACAGGCTCAACACATCTACACATTACCACTTGGGTAGTTGCATTGATACTATTTTTCGTGGCAGCATTTGCATCTAAATCTAAAGGGATTCACATGGCATTGCGTTTGTTCTATATTTTAGTCATCATTACTGGTGGCGCATTATTCATGGAAACTATGGACTATGGAATGGGTATGCAATACGGCATCAAATTCCTGTTAGGTATTCTAGTAATCGGTATGATGGAAATGGTGTTAGTACGTAAAGCTAAGAATAAGCCGACTACAATGTTCTGGGTACTATTTGTAATCTTCCTATTCGCAGTTCTATACATGGGCTTTGCTTTACCGATGGGTCAAAACTTCTTGGCTTAATATTGTTTTTTAAAACGCGGGGTGCTTTATGTACCTTGCGTTTTTTTATTGGAGAGCAGTTAAATGAAGTTTCTAAAGAATATGTTTTAATGAAAATGTAATTATTTTTTCGATGAAACTGCTTATGAATGGCTAGGAAAACAAGAG
>DAMDNS010000319.1:0-3940 GCA_032083605.1 Ureibacillus sp. | reverse complement strand
ATGCGATAACCCCGGGTGAACCAATCACTGGGGGTCAACCGATTACCGGTGGGCAGTTCATCATCCCGGGAGACCCTATAAGTAGTGGAGATGCTTATCAAGGTGGGCCATTCCTGCAAGGGGGAAATGCAGCCGTTTCAGGTCAGCCACTCATTCCACCTTATCAAAGCGGTAATGGGCAATGGATTATTCCCAATGTCACAGGCACAATGCCATTTAATAACCCGCTTATAACGGGTGATCCCATTTCAGGTGGAGAGGGTCCTTCTGGAGGTAAAGCTGTAAATGGAGGGGATGCCGATGGCGGCGGCAAAGGTCCATTCGGTGGTAATGCAGTAGATGGAGGAGATGGAACTTCAACGGGTGATTCCTTAACGGGAGGAGACCCATCGAATGGCGGAGATGGACTTACAGGAGGAGACCCGACAGCCGGTGGCAATGGACCAACAGGAGGTCAAAATCCAACTGGAGGAGAGGGCTCGACAGCAGGACAAAATCCGACTGGAGGTGAAGGGCCAACAGGAGGTCAAAATCCAACCGGAGGAGAAAATCCTTCAGGGGATTCAGGTACATCTGAATCCGGTAATAACGGATCTCCTTCAGGGGCAGAAGAACAAAAATCTCTTTGGAATATTCTTTTTAACTCCACAAATCAGGAAAATAGCGCATGGGGTACTGTTTCACAGGCATTAAAAGACGGTAAGACATACCTGACAACTCTTGTGAAACCAATCTTGGAAGGAGCCACGGCGACATATGCCGGGTTTAAATTCGAGAAACTTGAAAATGGGAAATATAAGGTACATGGGAAAAGCAAATTAAAAAATCCGATCATGAATCATTTTTATGATAATTATAAGAAATATAAAATTGATGGCAAAGATCGTTACATGAAAACAGGTAATTCCTATGAAAAAGCTTTTAAGATAAATGGTTTCTTTGATACCAAGAAGTTATTAGAATCGAAAAAAGAGATTGCTGGTTTTGCATGGAAAAACTTAAAGTCCAGCATGAATGACGGATATAATATTTTTTCCAAGAAGTTCCGGGCAACATCAAACTTAGCCAAACTAAATGGTCCAGTCAGTATTGTAGCCAACCTATTTAGCAATATGGATAAGCATGGAGAGAATGCTTGGAAGACTTCTAAATTTTATGCTGATTTTACAGTAGATCTTGGAATTGGAGCACTAACAACTGCTGGTGCTAGTGTGGCTACAAGTATTGCAACGGGTGCAGTGGCTGGTTCAGTTGTACCAGGGATAGGAACAATTATTGGTGCAGGAGCAGGATTAGCTGCAGGACTTGTTTCGGCTTGGTTCTTTAATGGAACCAATACAGGTAGAAACGCCAAGGAATGGGCGAGTAAAAAACTAAGCGCTGTTTACTCTTGGGGTGCTGATGGAGCAAAAAAAGCTGGTTCTTGGGTTGCAGAAAAGTCAAAAGGATTGTTTAACGGTGCTAAAAAAATGTTTGGATTTGGATAAGCGGATTGCTCCTTCCGGGGCAATCCAATCTAGTAGACAGTAGGTGAGATGTTGTTTAATACGATGAAATTTTTTCAGACAATAGGTGCCAGTATTTTATTGACGATTGCGATTTCTTTTCTTTTGGGCTTTATCCCAATAGAAAGCTATGGGTTGTTCTTGTTCATTCAAACCGTTCTCACCTATGGAAGTTTAGGTATTTTAGCAGCAATATGGAATGGTGAAACGCCCTACACAGCTGCATATTTAGGTGCAATCGTAATCGTATTCATCAGTTTTCTCGTATCCCATTTTGTATTTAATATTCTGGTCTTTGCAGATCCGGAAGGGGTCGCAAGGAGCCTGTCCTATGCAGTAATTGTGAGTCTTTTATTTGCGGTAGCTACTGTATTTATCCGTAAAAAAAGAGAAGGTGTCCTTTGATGATCCGAGATATTTTAGATATATATAATCGGAATTGGAGTCAAATATTGATTTGGTCGTTCGTTATTATCTTGCCGGTTACTGTGATTTCCTTTTTGAGCATGATCTATGTAAATACTTCTGAAAATGCAATTGCACCGGAGTATTTTTCTGTTTTTGCCATAATATTAAATTTTATTATTTGTATTCCGCCATTTATGAAAATGGCCATCGTTTATAAACAGGACCATTCAATCAATTACATTGAAGGAATTTCATATTTCATAAAGCAATTTGGGATTCTCTTTATCTTTACGGGTATTCTTTATTTGATCGCAATAGCAGGTATTTATTTCTTATTTATACCTACACTCCTTGCGCTTGTTTTTCTATTAATTTTTCCATTCTTTTCAGAAGGTCGAAATGTCAAGGAAGTATGCAAGAATACGATTCAAGTAATCATGAGAGAGAATATTTCATTAATTGGCGAACTTATTGTCATTTTAAGTATAAATATGGGGTGCTGGCTGATTATGATGTTCTTTATATCTCAGTATGAGAATAATATTTTTGCTTTTTTGATGATCCGAGTTTTATTGAATGCACTTGTTTTCCCTTTTATCTATATATATTTAACTTTGCGATTTCGAAAAGAAACAGCAAATCCACTAATGGAATAGTTTGTGGAAAAAGTAGAAACAAAATATAATTTTCGTAAAAATTTAAAGGAATGATGGCAAATGAAAGAGGAAAATGGATGGGTACCATTTAAAGAGAATTTTATCTTTCTTACTTTATTTCTCCATGTTTTTATTGGGTTTTTTGTGAGCTTTATGCCGGAAGAAGATGTCGTGAAATGGTTAATGATCAATATGAGTGTTGCAATTTTGGCAGCCGCCCTGAATTCTATCATTTGGATTTACCAAAAGCATAATAGTAAACGTTATTTTTCCCTGCATTCATTTGTTATGTTAATCGGACTTACCTATTATGCAATGTCTCCAGTTTTTAAAGCACTTTATCCTACGCTTTTCTTTTGGTTGATACTTGCTGTAACGATTGGCTTTTTCTGCTTTTTATTAATGAAACGGGATTCAATAACGAGAGCTTTGGTAAATCCAAGAGAAATGCGGTATAAAGGTTTTTTGTTTATTTTTATCAGCATTCTTCTAGTTATTGGTGCGTTACTGTGGGCGTATATAATTGCTTTTGAAACAGGGCCGTTTATAGGTGTGGCGCTTGTTTTATACTTTATTGGTTTGTTGTTTATGCTGGTTCTGCCTGCATTTTTAACAACACCCGATCGTGCAGAGCAATTGGAAAAGATGTAAAAGTAAACTAGTTAAAAGAGGTGAAGTGGATGGAAAAGTTAATAAGTAATGACAATCACTTAAGTATCGACTTTAAAAAATTCAACCTCTTTATCCTGATCTTATTATCGTTTATAACATTGGGAGCGTACATAGGAGTTTGGTTCTTAAGAAACAAAGATCGTATTAAAAATTTTGCATGTAAACCCAATATTCATTTTGGATTGTGGCGACTGTTTACAGTTGTTTCATTTGTCTTTTTGTTTATCCAGTGGTTTGGAAATATGGTCCTGAGCGATTACGGCATTGCTAATCTTGAATCTTATGAAGTCATTTTCAACTATTGTTTTATTGGTCTGCTTTACTATTCTATTTTTAGACTAAAAGAATCTTTTGAAGAAGAGCATGACCTGCAGTTGAATAAATATTTACTTTTTATTTTCCATATTTTTTACATTCAATTTAAATTAAATCAAATACATTCAACTTCAAAGCAATAGGCTTGAGGGAATATTTGTTGGAAGGGGTCGAATGTGTGTTGAAGAAAAAAGGTCCTAAGTCTGTATCGTTTAAGAACAATCGAGTGTTTATTACCATGTTTATATACTTGATATTCGGAGCGATGAGCAGTTTTGCGCCAGAAGAGAATGTATGGGATTGGATGCGAATTAATATTTTAATGGCCATTATCCTTGGCTTTATCAGCTATATTCTGTGGATTATCCATAAAAACGATAGCAA
>DAMDNS010000318.1:0-3941 GCA_032083605.1 Ureibacillus sp. | reverse complement strand
CTAAAAATTAAGAAAAATTAAGATAAAGAAATTACTCTTCATCTCATTTCCTCTTATTCTTCATCATTAATTACTACATTACGTCCTAAAAGTTTCAAAATAAGCGGTACTACAATCCAAGCAACTGCAATAATTAAGAATATTAATGACAGAGGGCTTGTAACAAAGATGCTCCATTCTCCATTAGAGATTGTTAAGGCACGTCGCATATTATTTTCAATCATCGGTCCTAATACTAAAGCTAAAACCAATGGAGCTACAGGGTAATCATTTTTCGTAAATAAATATCCAAATACCCCACAGGCAAGTAGTAGATATAAATCAAAAGTAGAATATTGTACTGCATAAACACCAAAGAAGGAGATTGCAATTATAATCGGCAGCAAATATTTTTTTGGCGTTTGGATAATTTTAGCAAACACTTTAACTAAAGGCATATTTAATATTAATAGCACTAAGTTACCAATGAACATACTTGCGATTAAACCCCAAGCAATATCAGGATGATCATTAAACAATAATGGACCTGGCTGCACATTGTACATGATAAGAGCACCCATCAGAATGGCTGTTGTACCTGAGCCTGGAATACCTAAAGTTAATAGTGGAATCATGGCCCCGCCTGAGGCTGCATTATTCGCCGATTCCGGACCAGCTACCCCAGCGATGTTCCCTTTACCAAATGAATCTGGATTTTTGCTGGCTTTTTTTTCTGTTATATAAGAGAAAAAGGAGGCCAGGGTAGCTCCAGCTCCCGGAAGTACTCCTATGAAAAATCCTAGGAATGATCCTCGTGCTATTGGTTTTGCACTATCCTTTAAATCTTGTTTTGTTGGCAGAATTCGATTAATTTTGGCAATAGGTTCATCGTCAGCTTCACGTTCTAAAATTGTTTTGAAGACTTCCCCGATTGCAAATAATCCAACTGCAATTGTTAAAAACTCTATACCTCCATATAAAACCGGTATATCATATGTAAATCGCGCTATTCCCGAAACCGCATCAATACCAATCGTTCCAAGCATTAAACCCAGAACAGTCATAATCAGTGCTTTTGTAACCGATTTTCCAGCTAAACCACTCACTGCACACAATCCTAGAAGCATTAGTGAAAAATATTCAGCAGGTCCAAACTCCAAAGCTAAATTTGATAAAGGCTTAGCTAACAAAACCAGCCCGATAAGCGAGACAATCCCTGCAACAAACGAACCTATTGCTGAAATTGATAATGCTGCTCCCGCCCTGCCCTGCTGAGCCATTTGGTATCCATCCAAAGCTGTCACTACAGAAGAAGATTCACCTGGTGTATTTAATAAGATTGAAGTTGTAGAGCCTCCATACATCGCTCCGTAATATACCCCAGCAAGAAGAATGATCGAGCTTGCCGCAGCCGCTTCTGTTGGCATTCCCGATGTCAATGTTGCCGTTACGGGAATCAACAAAGCCACACCACTCATTGGTCCGATTCCAGGCAAAACGCCAACTGCAGTTCCAATAATAACACCTACAAGCGCAAATAATATATTATGCCACTGTAATGCTGTAGCAAAACCATCCATTAAGAATTGAATTGTCCCCATTTACATCCCCCCTTTTAAAATAAAGAAAATTTCGGCAGAGTTCCTCCAAGTAAATTTACATACATCAAGTAAACTCCAATTGAGAAAACTGCTGCAATAATAATCGAAGATACGATTTTACCCTTCTCCATTACTTGGAAAGCTATTAACAAGAATAAAAATGTTGAGATGACGAAGCCGATAATCTCCAGTAAAAAAACATATAAAATCGCAGAAACTAAAATAATTCCGAAATTCTTGTAATACATTTGCGATTTTTCTTTATTTTCTGTTTCGGTATTCTTTTTAAAGCTTTCATATAACAGCCTTAAGCTTAAAAGACCCAAGACAATTCCTAAAATTAAAGGGTAGGTTTTCGGCCCCACCGCGGATCCATATGCACTGCCTGAGATCTGCAAGCTTCCAGAAATAAATAATAGACTAATAACCAAAAAAACAATTCCACTAATTTTGTCAAAAGATTTTACCAAAACTTGCACCTCCAATCATTTTAGAAAACCCGGCTAATCGAAAAGACCCTTGGCGATTAGCCTTAGTTGCACTTATGCGGATATCTACGAAAACTTATCCTTTCATTCCTATCCGCTAAAAAAATTGCTGTCCTCTAAGACCTAGCTTATTGGACAGCTTTTTTTGTTATTTATGCATATCTAATGCTTCCAGCAGCTCACTAACTACCGTCTCTTGTTCTTCTAAAAACTTAGTAAAGTCTTCGGCATTTCTGTATTCATTTTGCCAGCCATTTCTCTCTAATTCAGCAGTCCATTCTTCGCTTTCTACCATTTCACTTATCTTTGCAGACCAATAATCTGCTGCTTCTTTAGACATATTCTTAGGTCCGAATAATCCTCTCCAGATTGTAAACTCTTCATCGATTCCTAATTCCTTGAATGTTGGAACGTCTTCTAATTCACCAGATAACCTCTCAGCAGAACTTACTGCCAATACTTTTACATCACCAGATTTTACATATTCACCAATAGCAGAAGCGTCTGTTGCAATGGCATCGGCATTGCCTCCTAATAACGCGGCAATCGCTTCTCCGCCACCATCATAAGAAACATATTTTACTAGTTTAGGGTCAATTCCATATCCGTATGCAGGTAAAATTCCTACAAGATGATCCATAGAACCAGGCGCTGAACCACCTGCCATAGTAATAGATGTCGGATCTGCCTTAATGGCATCCAGTAAATCAGTTAATGAGTTGAATTTTGAATCCGCTTTCACAACAATTGCGCCATAATCACGCGTTAATTGTGCAAGTGGTGTTGTATCTTTATATCCGTATGGACTATTGCCTTCCGCCTTTAAATTATTAATGATGATCGGTGGTGATTTAGCCATCAGCATATAATCATTTTCGACCTCTTTTGTGGCATATTCAGCCATAAATACAGCTCCACCGCCACCTGCTCTATTTTCAACTGTAATTGGTTTCTCAACTATTTTTGTCTCTGACATAACTTTAGCAATTGCACGTGCTGTTAAATCCCAGCCGCCGCCAGCTCCAGAAGGCGCTACAATCGTAATATTGCTTTCTGGATATCCAGAAGCTCCCTCAGCCTCTGCTGATCCACCTGTATCCCCATTGCATGCTGCAAGAACTGCAGCCGTAAAAATTGCCAAACACAGTAATAATATCCTCTTCATTCTTCATTTCCCCCTTTTTACACATTCATTTTTAGAAATAAATGTATATGAATAACTTAATGAAAGCGCATACTTTTTACAATAAAACGAATATAAGTTGATATTTTTTCCATAAAACTGATTTTGTTCATATTGTTCACAAAAAATTCAAATTAGCTTTGTATAAAAATTAAAAGGTAACTCAAAAACTCGTCTATTAAGCGAATTTTTGAATTACCTGTTTTATCTGCTATATTCTTTTTCTGGTATATATCTTCTTTCCGGTCTACCAACTGTCCCATAAATTAAATCAGTATACACCTTATTTTCCGATACTAAGTATTCTAAGTATCGGCGTGCCGTTGACCGACTCAACCCTAAATCCTTTCCTAGCCTTTCTGCCGTGATCCCTTCTGGGTATCTTTGCAAATAATCAAATACCTTCCCATTTGTAATCACATCGATTCCTTTTGGCGTAATTTCATTTATTTGGATGGATTTGGATGAAGTCCATAATTCTTTAATTTCGTTCTCTTCAAGATTGGCGTTTTTTTCAAGAAGCATTCTTTTGGAACGATAGGTTTCCAAACAATCTTCAAATTTTTCAAACGTAACCGGCTTTAATAAATAATCCACAACTCCGCCACGCAATGCTTTCTTTAATATATCAGTTTCTGATGCAGCAGTAATAAATATAATATCTGTTTCCGGACTCTTAACTTTAATATA
>DAMDNS010000317.1:0-3947 GCA_032083605.1 Ureibacillus sp. | reverse complement strand
AAAATTTCCATAACCTTTTCCGTTCGTTCCTGTTTCGTACCGATCTGATGTATTTTTAAGGATTCTTCCAAAATCGTACCAACGCGTTTGCGCGGGTTTAATGAAGAATAGGGATCCTGGAAGATCATCTGCAATCCTTTTCGTACAGGCATCATCTCTTTATTGTTTAATTTATTGATATTTTTTCCCTGGTAAATGATTTCTCCATCAGTAGGTTCAATTAAACGTAAAATAGAGCGGCCGGTCGTACTTTTTCCACATCCAGATTCACCAACAAGACCGTATGTTTCGCCTTTTTTCAATTCGAAGGAAACATCGTTGACAGCTTTAACAAATTGTTTTTGTTGTCCGAGGCCACGGTTAACTGGAAAATAGGTTTTAAGATTCTTAACCTTTAAGACTACATCTGTATCATGCATTTAAGGCTTCACCTCGATTCACTTGCATCTCTTCTTGAATTTCCTTAAAATGCCAGCAACGTACTTTTCGTTGACCATATGATTCTAGTGAAGGAGCAGATGATAGACATTTTTCTGTTGCAAATTCGCATCTTGGAGCAAATCGGCAGCCTGGAGGCACTTGATTTAGAGAAGGGACTTTGCCCTTAATGACATATAATTTTTCGTTTCGATTACCTTCCATATGTGGAATGGATTTTAATAATCCTTGTGTATAGGGGTGAAGGGGCTTTTCAAAAAGTGTTGACACCTCTGCCTCTTCAATGACTTGACCTAAATACATTACCACTACTTTCGAACAGAGCTCGGCAACAACACCTAAGTCATGGGTAATCATAATCGTCCCCATGTTAAATTCCTCTTTTAGATCTTTTATTAAATCGAGAATTTGTGATTGTGTTGTTACATCAAGAGCGGTTGTCGGTTCATCGGCAATTAGAAGGGAAGGGTTGCAAGAAAGGGCCATTGCAATCATCACTCGCTGACGCATACCCCCGGATAATTGATGTGGAAACTCATCAATCCGTTTCTCCGGTGCAGGGATGCCCGTAAGTTTTAACATTTCAATTGCTTTTTTTCTTGCAGCCGTTTTATCTAATTGTTGATGTAATCTTAAAGCTTCCTGAATCTGATTGCCTACGGTATAGACAGGGTTTAATGAACTCATGGGATCCTGGAAAATCATCGCAATATCATTGCCACGAATTTCACGCATTTCTTTTGGAGAGAGGGCTAATAGGTTAACTCCATTAAATCGAATCTCGCCTTCATAATTCGTGTGTTTTTCATCGAGAAGGCGAAGAATCGACTCAGAGGTCACGCTTTTCCCACACCCGGATTCTCCAACCACGCCAACAATCTCACCTTTGTTCACAGTAAATGAAACATCATCAACAGCGGTAACTTTCGCATCCTCTGTATCAAAATGTACTTTCAAGTTTTTTATCTCAAGCAAAGTTTCTTCCATATTAGTTACCCCCTTTACTACTTTTTCGACTTGCTGTGAGGATCCAGTAAATCACGTAATCCATCGCCGAATAAGTTTAATCCGAATACTGTTAGCATAATGGCTATGCCGGGGAATAACGTCATCCACCATGCATTGAAAATAACAGTCTTTCCATCATAGAGCAGGTTACCCCAGCTTGGTGCCGGAGCTGGAATACCTGCCCCTAAAAAGCTAAGTGCTGCTTCAACGATAATTGAGTCTGCAAATATAAACGTCGCTTGTACAATTAGCGGTGAAATAATATTTGGGAAAATATTTGTCCAGATAATACGGGCCGTGCTTGCGCCTTGAGCCTTTAACGCTTCAATGTACGTTTGTTCCTTTATAACCAGCGCGGCCGAACGGATTGTTCTTGCTACTAAAGGTGTAAATACGATCGTTAAGGCAATAATTACGTTGCTTGTGTTGGCTCCTAATGATGCCATAATCGCGATTGCCAATAGAATTGCTGGAAATGCCATAAGTCCATCGGATATACGCATTAGTAAACCGTCAATTCGTTTGAAATAGGCTGAATATAAACCGACAATTGTTCCTAAGAGAGCGGTTAGCAATGCTACACTAAAGCCGACCATTAACGAGACACGAGCCCCATAGATGACACGGCTCAGTAAATCGCGCCCATAATTATCTGTACCAAAAATATGATCGCTGCTTGGTGGCTTCAGCCGATTTACCGTATCAAGCTCCAATGGAGAAGATTTGATGAATAGAGGGAGAAAAATCGCCGAAATAATAATGATAGTCAAGATAATCGCGCCGGATAGTGCCAATTTATTGCTTAGAAATTTTCTCACCATCAACGAGCGTTGTTTATCTTTCATCTCTTTTTTTATCGATGATAGTTCCTTTATGTGTAATTCTTGAGTCAACAGTAATCCCCCCTATTTCTTCCCAACGCGTAGACGTGGATCTACGAAGCCGTATAGTAAATCGATGATTAAATTGATCAAGACATAACTGATGGCAATCAATAATACGGAGCCCTGAATTACTTCAAAGTCACGGCGCTCAACGGAATTGATGATCAGCTGTCCAATACCGGGTATGTTAAAGACCGTTTCAACAACCGCAGCACCTGCAACCAAAGATCCGAATGTTTGGCCAATAATCGTTAATATCGGGATAAATGCATTACGTAAAGAGTGTTTTACGGTAATGATTAACTCCTTCACGCCTTTTGCCCGAGCTGTTTTAATATAATTCGAGGATAATACATCCAGCATCGAGGATCTTGTCATTCGTGCAATGAGTGCCGCCTGCATCGCCCCTAAGGCAATTGCCGGCATTATTAAGTATCTTAAGTGTTCCGCAAACCCAACAGAAAGGGGCTTATAACCAGCTACAGGCAATAGACGCAGCTCTACGCCGAATAATAGAATTAAAAATAATCCCAGTAAAAAACTTGGTACAGAGATTCCGACTAAAGAAACGCCCATAAACGTTTGGTCTAAAAAGGAACCTCTAAACTTTGCAGAAAGTACGCCCAATGGCAATGCAATGCAAATAGCAAAAATTTGAGCCATGATAGCTAAGGAGAGAGTAGGGCCAAGATGCTCAAAAAATGCCGATACGACCGATTGTTTCATAAACAGCGATGTTCCTAAATCCCCTCTGACGATATCTCCAACCCATACAACATACTGTTCCAGGATTGGACGGTTAAGGCCAAGCTCCTCTCGAAGCTCAGCCACCTCCTCAGGAGCGGCTTCAGGTCCTAAAATGACTGAAGCTGGATCACCAGGTGTTATATGAACTAATAAAAAGACGACAATCGATACGATAAATAACACGGGTATTAATGAAAATAGTCTTTTAATAATAAAGCTCAACACATGGATCACGTCCTAATTTTTATTTCATATTCCATAAAATGATGCCTTGCAAGAAGTCATAGCCTTCAATAGAAGATTCATAAGCCGTTACAGTTGTCTTGTTACCAAATTTAATGATTGGTAAATAATCATAGTATTCAACCATCAGTTCAGAGTAATATTTTGATGCTTCTTCTTGAGATGCTGCCTTGGCAATTTTCTCTAAAAGTGCGTCGATTTCAGGACTATTTGTCCAACCAGCCCATTCACCTCTAGAGTCCAAGAATACATATTTGTTTGGAATTGGTTCTGTAGGGAAGCCAGTAATGAAAATATCATAGGCTGTTTCATCACTACGACGCTCCAAGACAGTTGGCCAATCATAAATATCAAGCTTAGCTTTCATCCCGATGCTTTCTAATTGTTGCTGAACAACTACGGCAGCATTGTAGTGATCTTCATAATCGCGTGTTGATAAAATAACAATTTCTTCACCGTTATAGCCGACTTCTTCTAATAGTGCTTTTGCTTTTTCTGGATCGTTTTGATTGTATTGATCAGAGCCTGCATCGGAATACCAGTCCGTTTGTTCTTTAATCATCAATCCGTGTTCTAATTCATAGAATTGTGAATTTGAAAAAGCAGCTGTCAGGATGGCTTCTTGAT
>DAMDNS010000316.1:0-3966 GCA_032083605.1 Ureibacillus sp. | reverse complement strand
GATGCCCGACAGCGAGTGGTAACTACGTTAAAGGGAATCGATTCGGGTTTTTGATGTCCATCAGCGAAGTGTATCTCCGCTAAAGGGAAACAATGAGGCCTCTCGATGCCCGACAGAGAGTGGTATCTCCGTTAAAGGGAATCGATCTGGGTTGTAGATGCCCGACAGTAAGTGTCAACTCAGTTAAAGGGAATCAATCCGGTTTGTCGATGCCTGTCAGCGAAGTGTAACTCCATTAAAGGGAAACAATCCGACCTCCCACGAGCACCCAGAACCCCCTACAAAGGAAAATCTACCAACTCCTACAAACCGATTCCCCCTACAAAACCGAGCCCCATTAAAATGCAAAACAAAAACCCGGAATAAATTCCGGGTCTGATTACACTTGCATTTTTGTATCCACGACACACTGCCTCGCTTTCGCATTTACCTTAAGAATTGGCCTAAGATATCTTGCTACTGGCTATATTCAGTTAGATGGCATTCCTCAGAGAAAACGATCATTCGCACTCATCGGGTTAACCCTCCCAAGTCACTGGATTTGAAGTGAAATCTCTAATAGTATAGGTCGATTATGATTTTTCATACGCGCTTTTTTATTTTTGTAGATAGATTTGTTTTAAAATCCAAAATATCAGTGAAGTGTGATATAAATTAGAAAAACAATCATGGAGGTAAGGAATGGAAAACGAAAATTGCGATTTAGTACAAAAACCAAAGCCCGTTAAAGAAAAGAAACAGGAAGTAATCGATGGCTATACAATTAAATACCATGCAAATGGAAAAACGATATGGTCAAAAGGGAAATTGGTCAATGATATTCCGGAAGGCTATTGGGAATGGTATCGTTCGGATGGAATTATAAAACGTTCTGGATATTTTGAAAATGGTGAGCCGATTGGGGAATGGATTACCTATGATGGTAAAGGGAACAAATATAAAACTACAAATCGTGATAAAAAATAAAAATGAAGGGGTGCATTACTAAAAGGACAACCGGAATTTCCGCCAATACTTAAGAAGAGCTGATTCTAAAAAGGATTTTAGCTCTTTTTTGTTGAATTTTTCTAATAGGATTTTAAAAAGGGGTGGAGCTTTTTGTTAGATCGGGTGATTGAACAGTTCAGGCTGCAGATTATTTCCATGGATGAGGTGGAGGATTCCCATAGCTCGACGGTGTATAAGCTCACCTTGCTTAACGGGGAGAATGTTTTTATAAAAGTCCCTTATACTAAATTGAAGTATCAGCGGGAGCTGGAGGCCTATGAAATTTTAAATGGTCGTGTGACTGTTCCTGATCTGCTGGATTGCTGGGGAGGGGATGAAGAAATCCCAGGAGCTTTTTTATTATCTGGGCTAAAAGGAAAGCCCTTAACCACCAATGCTACACCTGCAGCCGCTTATCAAGTCGGTGTCCTCCAAGCAACCATGCATACCATCCAGCCACCAGTAGATAAAGTGTTAACTGGTATACAAAATGAGTTTGCGCACTGGTCCAATTTTATCCAAAAACAATTTTACAGTTTTGCTGAAGAGGTAAAAGAAGTAGTAGATGAAAATTTGTACAACCAAGCCATCGAAAAGTATGAAGCAATGAAACTGCAAATTCCGTCCCCGGATGGTCCAAGCTTTGTACATATGGATTTTCGACCCGCCAATATTATTGTTGATGGGAATCAGGTTTCAGGCATGATTGATTTTGAAAGTGTCCGTTTTGGTTCATGCGAAATCGATTTTACCAAGCTCTACCGTGATTTCCTCAGCTTCGACCCAATCTTGTATCAAGCGTTTCAAGACGGCTATCAAAGTATTCGACCATTAATCGATTTAGAAGCCGTTTTGCCATTTTATCTATTTACTGATGCCTTCAACAGTGTTGGCTGGTGCAAACGTCGAGGGATAGAAAAGAATGCTCGTTTCCTTGAAGAAAATTTAGCGCGGTTACAAAAATTCCTAATTTAAAGTACCCCCAAACGGTCAAATTGAAACCCTGAATAAGGGAAATCATGGTTTAAGAAAGAGGGAAATTATAGGTTTCAGGAGAAATAGAATAATGATTACTGGGGAAAATAGGATGGGCTTTATCTTAAACCATATGGTAACCCGTAATCATTAAACTTTATAAAAATACAAATAATCGAGGTACTATATGACCGAAACTATACAAGAATTAACAACGCAGGAGCAATTGAAAGAAGCGTTTCCCATTTTAAATCAGTTAAGAACAGATTTAACGAAAGATACATATTTAGGGCTATTAAAGGAGATGCAAAAAGATGGCTATAAACTAATTGCACTCTATCACGATGGAAAAATTGCTTCCGTGGCCGGCTATAGCTGGAGAGTGAATTTTTATAATAAGCGTCATATTTTCATCTATGATTTGGTGACGGATTCAGCACAACGTTCTTTTGGATATGGCGAAAAACTGCTGTCTTACTTGCATAGTTACGCAAAAGAACGAGGTGCAGAGTATGTTGCTTTAGAATCGGGAATTCAGCGTGAAAATGCCCATCGTTTCTATGAGGATAAACTAGACTATGATAAATGGTGCTATTCTTTTAGAAAAACATTATAGGTCTATTATTCTGCTTTCTTTCGTATATCTTTAGAATAGTAATTTTTCAAAGTAACATAAACAATCTTTAAATAAAGAAAGGATATCAGATGAACAAACTAAATTATATTATCAAGCATAACGAGGTAGATCCAAAAGCGATTCCGAACTATTACGAGTATGGAGTTATCATTAATGGAATTAAAGAGAAGCTGCTTAAAGAATTTGGCTTTGAGTTTAAAATGTATGCGGATGATGAAACAACCAATGAGATTTGGGAAGTCTTAGAGGAAGATCTTCAAACGAATCAAAGTGAAGTGAAGCTGGTGTCTCATATATTTGATGGAATTGAAACGGCTACAATTTCATCCAATCATACTCAGGAAAAGCTGGAATTGATCATTAAGCCAAGAACAAATAATGCATTGTATTACTATCCTGAATATCAAGTCGCTATAGCAAAAACGCTTGTGTTCCAAACGCATAGCTATACAACCCATGAATTTATCATGGCTAAAGATGACGAGGCCATGATTGCCTTCCTTAACTATGTTCTTGAACGAAAAAGAGACTATGTTCGAAATCATATTACTGTTTTCACAGATACGCATGAGGGCGTCTATAGCAAAAAGGAAAAAATCACAAACCTGGTAACTCGCGACGAGGTCTTTCTGGAAGAAAAGCTAAAGAGGGAGATTTACAGATCGATTGATGAATTTTTCTCTAAGAGCGGCAACTTCTTTAAGACCTATAACATTCCTTATAAACGAGGGATATTGCTATATGGAAAGCCGGGGAACGGGAAAACAACCCTTGTAAAATCGATTGCCAACAGTATTTCGGCTCCTGTTGCCTACTGGCAGATTACCGAATTTACATCCAGCTATTCCATCAACGAAGTCTTTTCAACTGTAGCGAAAATGGCCCCGATGGCATTGGTTATTGAGGATATTGACTCGATGCCTGAAGAAGTGCGCTCTGTCTTTTTAAACACGTTGGATGGGGCGACTTCCAAAGAAGGGATTTTCCTAATCGGAACGACCAATTATCCTGAGAAAATTGACCCAGCCCTTATTAATCGTGCGGGACGGTTTGATCGAGCATATGAAATAAAGCTTCCGACAGAAGAGCTGCGCCAGCAATATTTACTGAAAAAAGAAATCCACCAGTTTATTTCAATGGAGGATGTCCGGAAACTTGTAATCGAAACAAAGGGCTTTTCATTTGCACAGCTAAACGAGCTCTATACGTCCATCGCACTACAGTGGCATTATGAAAGAAATGTAGACATCGAGGCAATTTGCAATCAGCTGCAGTCAGACAACAAAAATAATAAAAAACGCATTTGGCACTCGGAACTAGATGCCAATCATGTTGGTTTCCGGTAAATTTTAATATGCCCCTCCTTT
>DAMDNS010000315.1:0-3967 GCA_032083605.1 Ureibacillus sp. | reverse complement strand
CGTCAATATAATAAGCGTAACCCCCCGTACCAAATATCAATGCGGAAGGAAAATCTCTAACCGATGCCTTTAAATACCATTCTGGCGGTACATCTAATAACTCTCTTCTATATACTCTAGAAGATGTAGGAATTAGCATCGGCTCAGCCTTAAGGGTAATTTCGTCCATCATAACCTTTCTGCTGACTTGATCGATTCTAGCAATTTCGCCTGTTGATTCCTTACTATCATTAACAACTTCGGAAGCATGGAATACCATACCGCACTCTGGATGTGCTTCTAGGTACTCTATTTGTTTCTGCAATTTATAAGGGTCTAACCAATAATCATCACCATCACAAAGTGCCACATACTTTCCTTTTGAATGACTATGGTTGATTTGCTCGACAGCTACGCCTTTCGAGTATTGGTTTTCTGTTTGATAAATGGGCTTTATGATACCGGGAAATGCTTTTTCGTACTCTCTAATAATTGCAGTTGTTCGATCAGTGGAAGCATCATCATGAATAACGATTTCAAAATTGAAAGTTGTCTTCTGCATTAAGAAACTTTCAAGAGCATCGCCGATATATTTTTCATGATTATAGGCGATACAGTTTATGCTTACTAAGGGTTCATGCAATTTTTTTCCTCCTACTTTGTTAACTGCAAACAGATGAAAAGAATGTATGATAATTCAAGCTATCAGCAAAAATAGAGTAGTTGTAAGAACATAAATGAGAAGTAATTTAGGAGATTAATTCATAATGATCAAGCATTTGTGAAATACTTGAAAAATCGTTAAACATCATAATATCGATGATTGAAAGTCCTGATACGAAGCCTTTGTCGAATTGTTTGTAGGGTGTTAGTATGGATTGTATAAATTTTATATCGATTCCATTATTCAAATATTTTTGTTGGTTATAGAAATCTCTACCGCCTATTGCGTTAATATAGGTTGTCGCATTATAGGCTTTGGAAACTTGCAATCCCCAATCATCTGATTCGTCAGCATAGCTGATTTGAGGGAATTTTTCCGATAATTTTGTAATTGTTGTTTCAATCCCCAAAATAGTACATACCATTTTTAGCAAGCTTGTATTAAATTCACTTAAACTAGTTTCATCTTGTAGAAAGCACTCTTCTAGTATTTCTCTTACTGCCAAATAATTTGGTGCATTTTTGTAATATATACATTGATTTAAAATTTTCGCTTTCCAGTCAGTATCATTATTAATAGCTATATCGATTATCTTTGTTTCTCTTTTTGCTTTACAAACTGGCACAGTCATAAAGACACTTTCTTTGTGTTCGTTTAAGATGCGGTTACGATTCATCCAACTTCTTCTGACATATCTCGCCTCATCAAAAATTACAAATTCATCGACCGAACTAATAAGCTGAAAATAGCCGAGATACGGAAAGAAATAAGGCTGCATTAGTGCGATTTTCACAGTAAATACCTTCCCCCTCTTAACGCAAAACGCCAAAACTTGATTTGATGGATGCGGTAATTCGGTCAATTTCTTGTTCCGTTAAATCTGCATAAAAAGGCAAACATAAAACTCTTTCAGCTATCGCCTGTGCAACCGGCGTCTCTTCGCATTTAAATAGATTCCGGTAGCAGTCAAATCTATTCGTTAATGGATAAAAATACTTCCGCGAGAATATATTTTGTCTTCTTAATTCTTCATAAACTACGTCACGGGTAGCCGCCTCCCCAAAAACAACCGGGAAGTAAGCATAATTGCTTTGAACACCCTTCTGGATCTTCGGCAATCTTAATTCCTTCATACCTTCAAGCCGTTCCATATACCGCTCATATACCTTTTGTCTTTTGCCAATTTCTCGATCTACATATCGAAGATTGCAAAGACCCATTGCAGCTTGAAACTCATTCATTTTAGCATTACCACCTATATACTCAACGCTTTCTGGTCCAGTCATACCAAAATTTTTGTAAGCTTCCAGTCTAGCCTTAATCTGTGGATTTACATAAGTGACAGCACCACCTTCAATGGTGTTGAATACTTTCGTTGCATGAAAACTGAACATGGAAGCATCTCCAAAATTGGCTATACTTACCCCTCCAAGTTTCACCCCAAAGGCATGGGCGGCATCATAAATCACTTTCAAATTATACTTTGCAGCAATTCGTTCAATCTCAACCACATCACAAATATTTCCATAAACGTGAACCGGAACAATGGCCGATGTTTTTTCTGTTATTAAACTTTCCAGTTGTTCCACTTGAATAGTATAATCCTCTGGTTTAACATCACAAAAAACTGGTGATAAACCTGCCCTCACAAGTGCATGGGTTGTCGATGCAAAGGTGAATGGTGTTGTAATGACTTCACCACTTAACCCTAATGCAGCCAAAACATTCTCTAAAGCAAGATGTCCATTTGTATATAAGGAAATATTGGGAGTCTCTAAATAGTTTCTTAAACTTTCCTCTAACATTAAATGCTTCTCGCCATTATTGGTAAGCCACTTACTATCCCACAGGTCTTTAATTTCTTCTATATAATCCTCCAAAAGAGGCATTGAGGATTGCGTAACCGGTATCGAATTTGTCAATTTTCTCAGATCCTATCATTCAAGATTTACTTAGCAATTAGTGAAGAAGGCAAACGTTTGACAACCCCTTCTGCTAGAATCAGTCAAGTTCAATCGTAAGGTCCATATAGATTTTCCCTTGAGCGCAAGCTACGAAATACGCTGAGTCCTCTTTAAATACCTTTCCCAATTCTAAAATAACGTCTTCCTGTCTATAATCCAGGATTCGCCAACTTCGAATTTCCCCTTGTACCTCAGAGAAATCAAAGACGTTCAACCAATTTTGAGTCCCTCTAAGTAAATGCCAGATTCTCTTGATATCCCATGTTTTCCAGTCAATAATCTCTTTATATTCACGGGGATGAATTTGTCTTGCTCTTTCTGTTGAGCCGACCACTGGCTGCTTGATACTAGGGGCACAGTCTTTTTCAATATCCTGTATCGCTTTTAATAGAAGATCAATACCATTTTTATTTACGATGTAATCTAAATACTCTTCTTCTGTAGCCCCTACAGGAAAATCAATCATCTCCTGATAAATAATATTTCCAGTATCTTCGCCTTCATCGATATAGTGTACTGTGACTCCTGGATTCAAATCAAAATAATAGTATGTCCAAAATACTGGGTAGCCACCTCGATATTTGGGTAAAAATGATGGATGTAAATTAATGCATCCTTTCTTTGGAATGTCGATAATATTCTTTTTTAAAAGTTCCGACATACCAAAAATAACGATTAAATCGGGTTCCATTTTTTTTAGCCAATTTTCAAAGTCGATGTTGCACCCTTCATTCATATAGTAAAAAGGAAGCTTCTTTTCTAAACAGTAATCGTGCAATTCCATCGTTCGTTTTGCTGGATTTTTTCTTCTGCTCTCTACCACGCCAATCAAATTGACTCTTGAGTCCTTGAGGGCATGCAATACTTCAGTCACTTCCATTGTGATAAAAACTACTTTTAAGCTTGATTTATCCAATTGTTTATCACCAGCCTGCTTTATGTTTTCTACTGACCTTCGATAATCTATTTTTCATGTTATTTACAGATAGCTGATAGCTAAGCTTGCTTTAATGATTATTATTTATATTGAATTTTTTCTGCTTTAACTTTCACGTAACTAGTGATATTCTCCATTTTCTCAATCAATTCTTCCAATGAGGAAAATTTCAATAGCATGATTCCCAATCCTGCATTTCCACCTGACAATGCAGAAATTGGAGTCCCATTTTCAACAAATAATTCATAATCAACTAGATTATTCTTTTTAAATTCCAAATCAAATTCGACACCGTGGAAAATTCCATTTTCAGGACTATTTATTATATAATTAGACCAAAAGCCCTTAGTATGAACCATTGTTAAATCACTGCAATCTTCTCCAAGTGCAGCCTTAATGGTATATTCAATCAGATCGACTCCG
>DAMDNS010000314.1:0-3984 GCA_032083605.1 Ureibacillus sp. | reverse complement strand
GGTGAGTATCCATGATCGTGCAATTATTGCTGCAGCAGAGCTTTCGAATCGTTATATAACAGAACGCTTTTTACCTGATAAGGCGATTGATTTAATCGATGAAGCATGTGCGATGATACGAACTGAGATTGATTCTATGCCTCAGGAGCTGGATATGGACACTCGTCGTGTATTGCAGCTTGAAATCGAAGAACAAGCATTAAAAAAGGAAAAAGATGCAGCAAGTCAAAAGCGCTTAGACGCGTTAAGAGCTGAATTATCTTCATTAAAAGAAGCAACTGACAAGATACGTAAACAATGGGAAAAAGAAAAACAAAGTCTACAAGTGATCCAGAATAAACGTGAACAGCTTGAAAGCTTCCGCCGAGACTTAGAGGATGCAGAAAGTAAATACGATTTAAATAAAGCAGCCGAGCTTCGCCATGGTAAAATTCCAACCTTAGAAAAGGAATTAATCACCTTGGAGGAAGAGTTAAACAATGGTTCTGACACAAGAATCCTACGAGAAGAAGTAACCGCCGACGAAATTGCTTCAATTATTTCAAGATGGACTGGCATCCCTGTTACGAAGCTGGTAGAAGGGGAGAGAGAAAAGTTGCTCCGTTTAAAAGATACATTACATGAACGTGTAGTAGGACAAGACATGGCCGTTAAGCTCGTTACTGAAGCTGTATGGCGTGCACGTTCAGGTATTAAGGATCCGAATCGACCAATCGGTTCATTTATCTTCCTAGGACCAACAGGTGTAGGGAAAACGGAACTTGCAAAGGCTTTAGCCGCGCAGCTTTTTGATTCTGAGGATCATTTTATCCGCATCGATATGAGTGAGTATATGGAAAAACATAGTGTTTCTCGACTTGTCGGGGCGCCTCCGGGATACATTGGCTATGAAGAAGGCGGCCAATTAACAGAAGCAGTTCGCCGGAATCCATACTCGGTCGTACTCTTGGACGAAATTGAAAAAGCACATCCAGATGTCGCAAACATTTTATTGCAGATTTTAGATGATGGCCGAATTACAGATAGCCAAGGTCGTTTAGTGAATTTCACAAATACAGTGGTCATCATGACGTCCAATATCGGCTCACATTATTTACTAGAAACAAAGCCAGAGCTTGCGCAATCGGTGGAGGAATTGGTGATGGCTGAATTGCGTACACACTTTAAACCTGAGCTACTGAACCGTGTAGATGACATTATTATGTTCCATGCATTGAGTACTGAACATTTCCATGCCATTGCATGGAAATATGTTGGTCAATTGCAGGAACGAGTAGCCGAGCAGGAGATTGAGCTAAAGGTAAGTGAAGAGGTAGTAGATTGGATTGTCGAACACGGTATCGATCCGCAATTTGGTGCTAGACCTTTAAAGCGTTTTATCCAGCGCAATGTTGAAACAGCCGTCGCTCGGGAGTTATTAAAAGGGGAAGTAATTCCAGGCGAAGCATTGCAAGTTACATTGGTGAATGGCGAATTATATGTGGCGAAGCTTTGATGAGTAAAAATGGGCAGCTTCATTATCCTTTTTGGGAAGTATAGAGGAGTGTTATTGGAGGGTTCAGAATGTTTCAAGCCTTAAACCGTCGCATAGGAGTGTTTTATAAGACGAAATAAGAGTCGCGAAGACCCAGACCGTCGAATGAAAAAATGCAACACTCCCGGTACGGGATAGACGCTAAATTTCCTTCAAGCATTATCAGAGGAACAAGCAATTCAAGTTTTTTATAATTAGGCTCTGTTATTGTTCGTTGTTGATTTTCGACAGGTGTACTCGGTTAAGCGGATAAATTCCGCTTATTTTGAAAATTTAATAATTAGTAGGTGGAATAGGCGGAGATTTACCGCTTAAAAACCTTAAAAAGCCATAAAATTATGGAAATGAATCGAATAACCGGAAAAAGTCCGTTTATTTGTAGGAAACTAGTTAGATTTCCTGATTTAGCAGGAATTTTTCCGCTTATTTTTCAATGCTGTAAAATCAACACGCACCTTTAAAAGAGTTTATAATCAAAAACGGGTAGCACCTACTAAAAGGGCTACCCGTTTCCTCTTTAAAATATAAAAATAAAAGCACTTCGATTAGAAGTGCTAACATTCAAAATTAGTGGTGGTCAGCTTCCGGTGTTGGATCGTTTGGAATAACAGCGCTAACAATAAAGATTAAAACTGCAAAAACAACGCCAAGGATTAAGCTAGTTGAAAGAACAAATGGCACAGCTAAAATTGAACTAACAACATAATTTAACATTAACATTAATAGAACAGACCAAACTAAAGTCATTACATATTGCATTCATTTCACCTCTATAAAAACATTTTTAAATAGTATTCCATTTCATCCTGTTTATCATAACATATAGATTCATAAAAAAGAACCACTAACTTAAGAACAAATCGTGAATAAAAGGTTGAGGTTCTTTTTTTTATGAGCTATAATTATGACCAAGTACTAAATGTTAGTAGTAAAACGGGGGGATTAAAATGAACGCAGGGATCATTGGATTAGGGAAATACGTTCCAGAGAAGGTTGTAACAAATTTTGATTTAGAAAAAACTTTAGATACAAATGATGAATGGATTCGAACTAGAACTGGCATAGAGGAAAGAAGAATTGCCGGGCCTGAAGAGGATACTTCTGATTTAGCAATAGCTGCGGCACAAAAAGCGATTGATGATGCCGGTATAACAGCTGATCAAATAGGATTAATTTTAGTTGCTACAGTAACACCGGATCGTGCTTTTCCTAGTGTAGCATGTCAAATACAAGAAAATTTAGGGGCAGTAAATGCAGCGGCAATGGATGTTTCCGCAGCATGCTCTGGCTTCATATACGCACTTTCAACGGCAAAACAATTTGTTGAAAGCAAGAGCTATCAATATGTCTTAGTAGTAGGTGTTGAAAAATTATCGAAGGTGACAGACTGGAACGATCGAAATACAGCTGTATTATTCGGTGATGGTGCATGTGCTGCTGTAATCAGCGAAGTAAGTGAAGGAAGAGGGATTTTATCATTTGAATTAGGTGCAGATGGTACAGGGGGTAAACACCTTTATTTAAATGATGAACGTACGATTTCTATGAACGGCCGCGAAGTCTTCAAATTTGCCGTAAGACAAATGGGCGAATCAGCAGTTTCAGTGCTTGATAAAGCTGGCCTTTCAAAACAAGATGTCGATCTGCTTATTCCGCATCAAGCAAATATTCGTATTATGGAAGCTTCACGTGAAAGACTAGAATTACCTGAAGAAAAACTATCGAAGCATATTCATAAATATGGAAATACATCATCAGCTTCTATCGGACTTGCTTTGGCAGATGAAGTGGAAGATGGTAAAATAAAAGACAATGATATCATTGTGTTAGTCGGTTTTGGTGGCGGCCTTACTTGGGGTGCAGCCGTAATTAAATGGGGAAAATAATAGCTTTTGAAATTGAACTTGCATTTTAAACTTAAGGGGGATTTGAAAAACTATGAATAGAAGAGTAGTAATAACAGGTGTGGGAGCTGTTACACCTTTAGGAAATACAATTGAAGAAACATGGGAAAACATTAAAGCTGGAAAATCAGGTGTTGGGCCATTAACACGTTTGGATGCTGAAAAATTCCCTGTTAAAATAGCGGCAGAAGTAAAAGACTTTGATATCGAGCAATATGTCGAGAAAAAAGAAGCTAGAAAAATGGACCGTTTTACACATTATGCTTTAGCGGCGTCAATTATGGCTATGAAGGATTCCGCTTTAACAATCACAGAGGAAATTGCACCGCGCGTAGGTGTTTGGATTGGTTCTGGTATTGGTGGAATGGAAACATACGAAAACCAATATATTACCTTCCAGGAGCGTGGAGTACGTCGAGTAAGTCCATTCTTTGTTCCGATGATGATTCCAAACATGGCTTCCGGCCAAGTTTCAATCCACTTTGGAGCAAAAGGAATTAACTCTTGCTCTGTAACTGCTTGTGCATCAGGAACGAACTCGATTGG
>DAMDNS010000313.1:0-4002 GCA_032083605.1 Ureibacillus sp. | reverse complement strand
CCGATTATGATGGAGACCCTAATATATTTGAAGATAACAATGGACATGGTACTCACGTATCAGGAACGATTGCAGCTAGTTTGAATAATGATGGTGTAGTTGGTGTAGCCCCTAAAGCTAAAATTCTAAGTTTAAAAGCATTAACTGGAACAGGGTCCGGTGACTATGAGTGGATTATCAATGCCATTAACTATGCAATAGAATGGCGAGGGCCACAGCAAGAGCAAGTGCGCGTAATTTCAATGTCGCTTGGCGGACCTGAAGATGTTCCGGAAATGCATACAGCCATTCAAAAAGCAGTTAGCCAAGATATTTCCGTTGTTGTGGCAGCTGGAAACGAAGGGGATAATAGCGAAGACACATTTGAGTACTCCTACCCTGGAAAGTACAATGAAGTCATTCAAGTTGGCGCCGTAGATAACAATTTAACGCTCGCTCCGTTCACGAATACCAATGAAGAAATAGATTTAGTTGCTCCTGGTGTAGAAGTTATTTCTACTTATTTAGGAAGCAAGTACGCTTCTCTTTCCGGTACATCAATGGCTACTCCTCACATTGCCGGCGCTATAGCGCTTCTGATTAATTTAAGCGAAAAAGAGTTTGGTCGACCACTTAGCGAGGCCGAAATCTATGCACAGCTTATTAAACGTACTCTGCCAATAGGAAATCGCAAAAGCTCAGAAGGAAATGGTTTTCTCCTACTTAATTTAGTAGAAAAAATTCAGGAGAGTTTGGCTGTTGCTCGAATCTAGATTTAGCATACCGAACACGCATTATTAGCTCAATTTCTAGAGCACATTTCTGAAGAAATGTGCTCTAGATATACATTGAACACTAGAATGGTATCGTGGGATGAGCAAAAGCTATTTTTCATATGAATTGCTTCTAATCCATCACGAGGCCGCCATCAACCACTAGATTCTGCCCTGTAATTGCCCTGCCCCATGGAGATGCAAAAAACAAGGCTACATCTGCCAGCTCTCGTGGTGTAGTTACCTTTTGCAACGGGGTAGATGCTTCAATAATTTGAAATACTTCTGCTGTAGTGACTTTACTTGCATCCGTTTGCTTTAACAGCCCGCCAGACATCATATTGACCGTAATACCGTAAGCCCCTAGCTCCTTTGCCATATTTCTCGTAAAGCCGACTAAAGCAGCTTTAGCTGTTGTATATTCATGATAGGCTACTACAGGATTTTGAAAAAGATTCGTTCCAATATTAATAATTCGGCCAAAGCCAAGCTCCTTCATATCATTCAGACAAGCCTGGATACTATTTAAAGCCCCTTGTATCGTTCCTTCAAATTGTTTATTAAAGTCGCCCCAGCTCAGCTCAAACGCATTTTTTTGCGTAAGCGGATTAAATTCGAAGTCTATCAAGGCATTATTAACAACAGTCGTAATAGGTTTTTTAAAATATAGTTTCGCTTCTTCAACCATTTCATAAACTTCCTGTTGATTGCGTATATCTGCTTGTAAAGCAATTGCTTGATCACCTAATTCATTTGCTAAGGCTTCTGCTTTTTCTCGGCTTTTATAGTAATTAATAATGACATTTGCCCCTTCTTTTACAAATGCCCGCGCAAGCTCTTCTCCCACTCCTCGGCCAGCTCCAGTAATTAACACCGTTTGTTCACGTAATTCCATCATGATTATTTCTCCCCACTTAGTTCCTGTACTGTTTTTTCTATATTTGAACTTTCACATATAACGGAAATGATAGCCACTCCATCTGCACCGCTTGAGCGTACATCTGCTGCATTCTTTTCATTAATGCCACCAATGCCGACAATAGGAAATTCTGGATACCGGCTTCTTGCTTTTTGTAAAAAATCTAGACCTGCAGGCGGTTTAGCATCGCTTTTGGACTTCGTGGGGTAAATGGGACCGATGCCGACGTAATCTGCACCGCTTCTTACAGCAAGGGCCATCTCCCGCTCATCATGTACCGAAACACCAATGATTTTTTCCTTCGCATATGACCGGAATTCAGTAATCGCCAAATCATCTTGCCCCACGTGAATTCCATCAGCATCCAGCTTTAAGGCCAGCGAAACGTCATCATTCACAATGAATGGCACACCGTACTTCCTGCAAAGCTTTTGACATGCTCGCGCAAATGATTCATAGTCTTCACCAGTTAAACAGCCGGCCCCCTTTTCACGGAATTGAAAGCAAGTAATCCCTGCTTGTAATGCTTTTTCAAGAATTTCTAATGGCTGTGCGCTATTTGCTGTTCCCATAATAAAATACACGTTCAAGTCATCACGATTCATGGACAGTCACCTCGCATTGCCCGAATGCTCGTTTATACGCGAAATGATTTGTCGGACCATGGCCATTGCCGATGGATAACGGGGTGGAAATAGCCAGATGGATGAATTTCTTCGCTTCAATAATAGCCTCTTCTACCGATAGTCCCTTTGCCAAATTAGCCGCAATCGCTGCTGAGAATGTACACCCAGTACCATGTGTATCCTTTGTTCCTACACGCGGAGTTGTCATAGTGAAGCAGCCACCTTTCCAATATACTGTGTCTATTGAAAATTCCCCCTGTAAGTGACCGCCCTTCATCACTAAATACTGCACACCCATTGCCAATATTTTTTTCGCAGCTTGTTCGATATGACCTTCATTGTTTATCGTCATTCCAGCAAGAACCTCTGCTTCAGGAATATTCGGTGTACAAATAGTTGTTATAGGAAGAAGCTTTGTTTTTAATGCCTCCACAGCCGCTTCCTGCAATAAACTTTCGCCGCCTTTCGCAATCATGACTGGATCAACCACAAGGGGGATGCTTTGCATTTCCATGACTTCTGCGACAATGTTAATGAGTTCTGCTGAAAAAAGCATGCCTGTTTTAATGGCTTGTACATTAAAATCCGACAGTACAGCATCGATTTGTTTCTTCAAAAATTCAGGTGTCACATCAAAAATCCCATGTACGCCAAGCGTGTTTTGTGCTGTTAATGCCGTCATCGCCGTTGTGCCAAATACCCCAAGCTCCTGGAAGGTTTTAATATCAGCTTGAATTCCTGCCCCTCCACCCGAGTCAGAACCAGCAATTGTTAAAGCAATCATCGCCATCCCTCCGCAATTTTCTGTAATGCGTTGATAAACTCGACCTGGAATGTTCCTAACACTTTACCGCCTTGCTCACCAGCTTCTTTATATTGTTTTAATGTAGCAGCCAAGTCCTGCAGCGGTTGCTTGCTACATGCTAAAACAGCTGCACAAATCGCACTTAATAGACAGCCAGTACCAGTTATTCGCGTTGCCAAAATATTGCCGCCATACACTTCAATAATGTCTTTCCCATCTGTCACAAGATCCTTTTCACCTGTTACCACGACGATACATCGATATTTCTTTGCCACCTCTTTTGCTGCATGGACTGTATCCATCTCGCCATCCCCACTATCCACGCCGCGCGATGCCCATGAAACCCCGTAAATCGCAGCTAGCTCTCCTTCATTACAGCGAAGTACATCGATTTTTACCTGTTCTAGAATTTGTGTGACAGCATTTTTTCGATAAGCTGTTGCCCCAACTCCTACAGGATCCAACACAACCGGCACACCGCTTTCATTAGCCTTATTCCCCGCAGCTAGCATTGCATCAAGAGTTCGGCTATTCACTGTGCCAATATTTAATAGCAGTCCACCCGCTATCGATACCATATCAGCTACTTCTTCCACTTCGTCTGCCATTACCGGAGATGCACCAATAGCAAGTAACCCATTAGCTGTAAAATTCGCTACTACATAGTTGGTAATACAATGAACAAGGGGTTTGTCTTGATTAATTTTTTCTAGCATAATGCATCACCTCCAAGTACAATCATTTCATTTTGAAAGCCTTCTCCTAATAACATGTTCTTTTCCTCCTTTTTATTGGAGAGCAAAAAAGCCCCTACTTGGAAAGTAGAGGCTAAAAAAGGTTAGATTGCACCCTTCATCGCTCCCTACGTCAGTGTTAACTGTCAGGTTCTAAGGGTCAGGT
>DAMDNS010000312.1:0-4032 GCA_032083605.1 Ureibacillus sp. | reverse complement strand
ATGTTCTAAAGGACGATTTAAAGTTATACATACAGCAACAAGTTGCGATATAAAGCGAGAAAGGTAATGAAAAAATGGCTAAATCGAAAGAAGAGCACGTACACGAGGTTTTTGAGAGCATTTCAGATAGCTATGACAAAATGAATTCTGTCATTAGTTTCCAGATGCATATAAAGTGGCGTGAAGATACGATGAAACGAATGGCTGTAAAACCCGGATCTAAATGTCTGGATGTATGCTGCGGTACTGCCGATTGGACAATCGCACTTGCGAAGGCAACGGGTGAAACAGGTGTTGTTAAAGGGTTGGATTTCAGTAAAAACATGCTGAAAGTTGGTGAGGATAAAGTGAAGCCTTACCCACAGGTCGAATTGATTCATGGCAATGCGATGGAGCTTCCTTTCGAGGATAATACATTCGATTATGTTACGATTGGCTTTGGTTTACGAAATGTACCTGACTATATGCAAGTGTTGAAGGAAATGAATCGCGTGCTGAAACCAGGTGGAATGGCAGTATGTCTTGAGACATCACAATCCGAAATACCTGGATATAGACAATTGTTTAGATTCTACTTCAAATTTATCATGCCGTTATTCGGTAAGTTATTTGCTAAAAGCTATAGAGAATATTCTTGGCTGCAGGAATCGGCAAATGACTTCCCGGGAATGAAAAAATTAGCGAAAATGTTCGAGGAAGCTAAGTTTGAAAAAGTTATATTTAAGGGCTATAGTGGTGGGGCTGCTGCTATGCATATGGGCTTTAAAAAAGAAAACTAGGGGGAGAAGGTTTCGCGCGTGGAAAAGATGAAGTTAAAATTACTCTATTCCGATCTGAAATCGGATATAGACATCATCGAAAAAGAACTAGAAACTGCGTTAAACTCGTCTTCGCACTTGATAAATGATGCCTCTCTCCATTTGCTGCAGGCTGGCGGTAAACGAATTCGTCCTGTTTTTGTTTTAATAAGTGCAAAATTTGGCCAGTATAATATTGATCAAATTAAAAATATTGCCGTACCGTTAGAGTTGATTCATATGGCATCGCTTGTACATGATGATGTTATTGATGATTCGGATCTGAGAAGGGGCAGACATACTGTAAAAGCCCAATGGAACAATCGAGTCGCTATGTATACTGGTGACTTTATTTTCGCGAGAGCTCTAGAGTATGTAACATCTATCGAAAATGCAAGAGTACATCAAATTTTAGCAAAAACAATGGTTGAAATTTGTAATGGCGAAGTAATTCAAATTGAAGATAAGTTTCGCGAAAATCAAAATTTAAAAGATTATTTCCGCCGAATCAAGAGAAAAACAGCACTGCTAATTGAGTCAAGCTGTGAATTAGGGGCTGTTGTTGGCGGACTTGATGATAAAAATGTAAGACATTTAAAGCGATTCGGCTATTTTGTTGGGATGAGCTATCAAATTGTGGATGATATACTAGATTTTACGGCAACTGATAAAGAGCTCGGTAAACCAGCCGGGAGCGACTTGCTGCAAGGAAATATTACTTTCCCTATTTTATTATTAAAGGATCATCCAACAATCCAGCGATTTATCGAAAAAGCGTCAAAGAATGAGGTATCAGAGGACGACCGAATGGAAATGTTAAAGGTTGTTCGCAATTCTGATGCTATTAAGCAAGCAATTACTTTAAGTAATCAATATTTAAGAAAAGCGTTAAAGGAAGTTGACGCATTACCAAATCATCCAATGAAGAAAAAGCTGAGAGACGTAGCATTATTTATTGGAAAACGTAAATTCTAAGTAAAGTTTTCCAGGTTGAAATAGTAAAAGTTGATGTATTACGGTTCTTTTGGTAATATTTATCGGTAGGTGTAATGCCTTATACAAACTTAAGGAGTGTTTTAAACTTATGGCAATCGAAAAAACTTTTTTAATGATTAAACCAGACGGCGTTAAACGTCAAGTAATCGGAGACATCGTAGACCGTTTTGAACGTCGCGGGTTCGAATTAAAAGGAGCTAAACTTATGGTAGCTTCTCGTGAAGTGGCAGAAGCTCACTATGCAGAACATGCGGACAAACCATTCTTTGGTGAATTAGTTGACTTCATCACTTCTGGTCCAGTATTCGCAATGGTATGGGAAGGCGAAAGCGTTATCTCTTTAGCTCGTATCATGATGGGTGCTACAAAGCCATCTGATTCTCAACCAGGTACAATCCGTGGTGACTATGCAGTAACAATCTCTGAAAACGTAATCCACGGTTCAGACTCTGCAGAATCAGCAGAACGCGAAATCGGCTTATGGTTCGGCGGAGAATTAGCTTAATTCTCTCTTTAACTTATACGCTCTCAAAATAACTATTGCGATATGCAATAGTTATTTTTTAATCTGCATTGATGGAATTTTCTGGAAAGTATTGCTCGCTTATTGATATAATCTGATATGGAGGTGATAGAATTGGCAGACTATGTAATATTAGTATTAGGAATTGTATTGATAGGTGTAGCAATTCCAATCACGGCTATTTTAACAAGTTATTTTAGTAAACAATCAAAATTAAAATTAGAATTCTTGAAGCAAGAAATCGAACTGGAAAAAGTGAGAAATGAAGGTTTTGTAGTAGAGACGGAAAAGCTTCGATTAGAAATTGAACAAACGAGGCAACAATTGGCCATCGATCAACCAAGACAATTCAAATTAGAAGAAAAATATTAAAGGAAGAACAATTTTGCTTTAATCACTCTATCAATTGGTTGAAATGATATATATTTCCCATTTTCTACATTTCCTATATAATGAAAATAGGATATAAAGAGGGGAAAGAATAACCTATGTCAGATTATGAACAATTTATTGCTGGTATAAATAAAAAAACAGGTATAAATTTAGCTCTTTATAAAGAGGCTCAGATGAAAAGACGTTTGACTTCCCTTTATGAAAAAAAGGGATTTCGCAATTTTGTCGACTTCTTGCATGCGTTGGAAAAAGACCGTGATTTAATGAATGAATTTCTTGACCGAATGACGATAAATGTCTCGGAATTCTATCGAAACGGGAAACGCTGGGAAGTTTTGCAGAATAAAATATTCCCATTACTTCTACAATCGAATAAGCGCTTGAAAATTTGGAGCGCAGCATGTTCTACAGGAGAAGAGCCCTATACAATCTCGATGGTGTTATCTAACCATTTACCTCTGTCTCAAATTCAGGTATTAGCAACTGATCTTGACGAGAATGTTATTCAAAAAGCAAAACTGGGTCTATATCCAGAACGCTCTCTTGCAGAGGTTCCGAACGATATAAAAGCTAAATATTTCATTCAGGAAGGTTCCTTCTATAAGGTAAAGGATGAAATCAAAAGAACAGTAACCTACAAAAAGCATAATTTGCTAAATGACCAATATGATTCAAATTTTGATTTGATTGTTTGTCGAAATGTGATGATATACTTTACAGAAGAAGCAAAGGATCAAATCTATCATAGCTTCAGTAAGGCATTGCGTCCTGGTGGAGTATTATTTGTTGGTTCTACTGAACAAATCTTTAACCCTGCTCAATACGGCTTTGAAATTGAAGACACTTTCTTTTATCGAAAGAAATAATAGGAATGTCAGAACATAGTTTACGGGCAAGAGAGTATAAAACGTTCTTATCCGTAATAGTGAAACTAGGGCTAAACGCCAATGGGCTTTGCCCGGTTTTCTAATCATAGTTGTCCCAAGCAATCGCTTTTCGTATTGAACGGAAAGCGTATTTTACTATAATATGAACCTTTTTTAGGGAAGTTTGAAGAATATAAGGGAATCTGCAAGAAAATGGTCTATAATAGAATTTCTGAATATTCGGTACTATTTTGGGTTTAATTCAAAAATTAGCACTGTTTTTTGGGATATAATGTGTTATATTAAAAAATACATACTTTAGCGAGTTGAAGGGAGAAAGTGTTTTATGCGTTACCTTACAGCAGGAGAGTCTCATGGACCTCAATTAACTACAATTATCGAAGGACTTCCATCCTTATTACCAATATCGGCAGAAAAAATAAATTATGATTTAAAG